>JBKJTV010000066.1:0-4116 GCA_046589985.1 Candidatus Limnocylindria bacterium
GAGGAGGTGCACGATCGGGCGGCGCAGGACGATCATCACGATCGCCGTTGGCACCGTGAGAAAGAGGATCCAGCGGATGCCTTGCTGGAGTGCGAGGCGCATCCGGAACTCCTGCCCGAGCGACGCATAGCGCGACAGCGTCGGGAAGATCGCGGCCGAGATCGCGATCGAAAAGACGCCGAGCGGCAGCAGCACGAGCTGGAACGCGAAGATGAGCGCGTTCAGCGAGCCGGGCGGCATGCGGGACGTGAGCACGGTGTCCACGACGAGGACGATCTGGACGGCCAGGAGGCCGAGGCTCCGCGGGACGGCGAGACGGATGATCTCGCGGACACCGGGATGTCCCAGATCGAACGAGAGCGAGTAGCGCGTCCGCCGAAAGGTGAGCTCCGGGATCTGGACGAGCCACATCATGAGGGCGCCGACGACGACGCCCCACGCGAGCGAGTAGATACCGAGAAAGGGCGACGCAAAGAGTGCAAAGAGGATGATCACCGCGTTGTAGACGAGCGGCGCCGTCGCACCCGAAAGGAACTGCCGGTAGGACTGGAGGATCCCGGTGAAGAGCGACGAGAGCCCCATAGCGATGGGGCTGAGCAGCATGATCCGCGTGAGATCGATCATGAGGTTCTGCTGCGAGGTCGTGTACCCGCCGCCGACCATGAGCGGTACGAAGATGGGCGCGAGGATCCACATGACGGCCGAGAAGCCGATGAGCGCGATGAGCATCGCGTTCAGGAAGCTCGAGGCGACGCGCCAGGCCTCCTGCTCGTTCTCCTTCGCGAGGTAGCCGGCGAAGACGGGGATGAACGCCGATGCGAGTGCGCCTGCGACGAGCAGGTTGAAGATCGTGTCGGGTATCCGGAAGGCAGCCCAGAACGCGTCGAGCTCACGAGCGTCGCCGCCGAATTGCGCGCCGATCACGGAGAGTCGCAGCCAGCCGAGCAAGCGGCTCGCGGCGAGCGTCACGATCATGATGAGCGACGCACGCGCGATGGACATCTGCATGCGCGACGGAGTATGAGCAGAGCGGGGAGTGGCGGGTTCCGCTAAGCGCTCGCTCGCGGTAGACTCCTCACATGGCAACCAAGAAGCGCAAGCGCTCGGCCCTGAAGCGGATCCGCCAGACGGTGCGCCGCACCGTCACGAAGCAGGCTGGCCGCTCCGCGGCGCGCACGGCCGTCCGCGCGGCGCGCACCGCGATCGCAGCGGGTGGCGAAGGTGCCTCGGACGCCCTGAAGGCCGCGCAGAGCGCGCTCGACAGGGCGGCCAAGCGAGGCTCGATCCACAAGAACGCGGCGGCCCGTCGTAAGGGCCGGATCGCGAAAGCGGCGGCGAAGAAGACCTAGCGGCCCCCGACCGGGACCTCTTTCCAGGTTCATATGTCGTCCTGGTCGATCCAGACGGTCTTCGTCGGCGACGGCACCCACATCTCGAAGAACGAGAAGTCGCGCTCGGTCGCATTGCGGAAGTGATGGACCTCGCCGGCGGGCACGTGGATGACGTCGCCATCGCCGACCTCCTGCACAGAGTCGTCCGCGTGGAGCGTGCCGCTCCCCGAGAGCACGAAGAAGAAGTGATCCGCGTCCTCGTGGTAGTGGCGCGCCGCGGTATCGCCTGGGTGGTACGTGATGATGTCGGCCTTCAGCGTGGTCACGCCGAGGGTCTCTGGCGTGATGAGGTCACGCCGGTCGCGCGTATCTCGCGTCGACGCATGCCGTGGCTGATCGCCGGGCCGCACGATCCTCGTCATGCCAGCTTCTCCCGCATCCAGTCGGCCATCGCGGGCCGGTACTTGTAGGTGATGTTGTTGCAGACGTGGTTCCCCTCCGGGTACATGATGAGCGTCGCGTCGGGCGCTTCGCGTGCGATCCGCTCCGCCTGCTCCGGCGGGAAGAGGCGGTCCTTCGCCCCGTGCACGACGAGCAACGGACAGGTGACCTGGTCGAGCACGCCGCGGAGCGTGAGCTCCTTCGCGCGCTCGAACGCCTCCGCCTCGTCGCGTGACTTCGTGTACGCGATGTAGCCGCCCTTCGTGAGCGGATTCAGCGCGGGCCAGCACTCCGAGAGGTCGTAGGGGCCCGCCAGAGCGATGAGCGCGCGCAGGCGCTTCTCCTTCGCAGCGGCGCGCGGGCCGTAGATCCCGCCCATCGAGATCCCCATCAGGCCGACACGGTCCAGGTCGATGTCACGCCGTCCCACGAGACCGTCGAGGATCGCCTTCACCACGCCTGACCAGTCGGCACGGATCGGGAACCGCGGTGCGTTCTCGCCCTGCCCGGGGCCGTCGACCGACAGGGTCGCCAGGCCCCGGTCGAGGAACACCTGCTCGGTCGTGAAGAGCTCCTCCTTCACCGAGTCGAGCCCCGGCACGACGAGCACGAGGGGTGGCCGGGCTGCGCCGCGCGGGAGGCGCAGGTTGCCCGGGATGACCGTGCCCTCGAATGGCAGCTCGACGCGCTCCGCCGGCGGGTCAAGGTGCGGCAGCGCCTTGCGATAGGTCGCGACCGTGAGCTCCGACAGCCGCTGATGGAGTGCCGGATCCTCGAACCAGAGGAACTTGCCGAGGTGATACGCGACCGCGGCGCGCCGGTACGCGTCGGTCGCGGTGACCGTGCGGCCCAAGGCCTCGGCTTCCTCGCCGAGCTGGCGGTGCGCATCTCCGACGCGCTGCCACGCCGGCGCCCAGCCGGCCCAGTCCGTCGTCTCGCCGAGCACCCGCTCGAAGTCGTTCACGTCGATCCCGTTCGCGACGAAGCGCGGCTTCCAGTGGGCCGCCGCAAGCTGGACGCGGTTCGCGGTCTCAACGGCCACCTGTCGGCTCCTTCTCGCGGATGCGCAGGTACTCCTCGCGCCAGGTCTCGAGGCCGCGGCGCTCGTAGTGGTACACGAAGGCGTCGGGCTGCGGCGCCGCGAGCTCGCCATAAAGCTCGGGCCGCCGGTCGTGCGACTGGCCGGGCCGGCAGTTGAAGACCCGCGTGCCGTCCTGTGGTGGCGAGAGGATCTCCTCGTCGTAGTAACGCGACCGCAACGCGCGGAGGAGGTCGAGGTCCAGCTGGGCGTACGCGATCCCGGCGTCGTCGCGCGACGCGAGAAGACCCTCCGGCGACGCGATGCAGGTGCGGCCGGGGATCCTGTCGCTGAAAAGGTTCTGGTTCGCGACGACGAACACGAGATTCTCCGCCGCGCGCGCATGCGCGACCGCGCGCCAGGTCACCGCGAGGCGCGTGCGCGTCGGTCCGTGGACGCCGCCTCCGGGCGCGACGATGAGGTCGGCGCCGCGCAGCATGAGGATCCGCGAAAGCTCCGGCACGAACAGCTCGCTGCAAACGAGCAGGCCGATGCGGCCGAAGGGGGCATCGACCGTCATGAGCTCGTCCCCGGGCAGCACGTGGTGCCGGCCGCCCATGAGGTAGGCATTGAAGACCGGGTGGTTCGGCTGCACGCGGCGGTAGGTCGCGCGGATCTCTCCGTCAGCGTCGATGAGCACGTGCGTGATGTGGAAGGTGTCCGGAAGCGGTCCGCGCTCGAGCCGGCCGGCGCTCACCCAGACGCGCCGGGCTCGCGCCCGGTCGCGCAGGCGCTCGACCGCGTCGTTGTCCAGTGGGCCTGAGTACGGCCCTGGGTAGCCCTCCGGGAACACCACGTAGTCGGCGCCGGCGTCGGCCGCCTCGTTCACGAACGCGCAGGCCTGCGCCGCGTTCTTGTGCTCGTCGGCCCCGGCGTACGAAAGCGGCTGGACGGCCGCGACCTTCGGCCCGCTCACCCGCCCCGCTCCAGGAGGTCGGCGAAGGCTGACAGGTAGCGCGCGGCGTCTGCGCCGTCGGCGACGCGGTGGTCGACCGACAGCGTGAAGGTCGCGACCGGCCGGACCGCGGGCGCGCCGTCGCGCGCCACCACGCGGTCGCTCACGCGCCCGACCGCGAGGATCGCGGCCTCGGGCGGATTCACGATCGCCTGAAAGCGGTCGACGCCGAGGGTGCCGAGATTCGAGACGGTGAGCGTGGCCCCGGTCAGGGCGTCGGCGGGCAGCTTCCCTGCCTTCGCGCCCTGCTCGAGTGCGGCGCGCTCGTCCGCGATCGTGACGCGGACACGAAGGACCTCGCGACGATCGCG
>JBKJTV010000175.1:0-11396 GCA_046589985.1 Candidatus Limnocylindria bacterium
TTTGGGATGGCCGTTGATGCCGGCCCGGACGCACCGAAGCCCATCATGCCGTGGCCCATCGTCCCGGTGCCCGCGCTGTGACCCATCTGCCCGGAGCCCATCATGCCCGGACCCATCGTCCAGCTCGCCGCCCCGGCATCGCCGCCGAGCCCGGTCGAGGTCGTGATGGCACTTCCCGCCATCCCGAACAGCAGGATCAGGCCGGAGCCCGCGGCAAGCCAGCCGGCGACCGTTCTCGCGATCATCTCGTCGCCTCCTCGATGGCCGCGCGACGGACCCGGAACTCCTCCGCGTCGATCTCGCCACGTGCGAGCCGCTCTTCGAGGATCCGCCTGCCGCTGCTCTCGCCACCCGTGGTCATCCGTGGCCGCGCCAGCGTGAGGACGAGCCACACGATCGCTGCGATCACGAACACCCAGAACAGCATCATGAAGAGACCGCTGAAGCCATACCCGTACCCGTTCATCATCGGCATCACCAAGGGACCTCCAATTGACCCTGTGCGGAGCGTGAGGGCGCCGCCTGAGCCGTCGCTTGGCGCTCGCTGGAAAGCGGCTGAGAGAGTCATCTCAGCCAGTCGGAATGACGACCTTCGCTGCCCCGGACTCCATGCGCGACCGCAGCTCCCAGATGCCGTAGCCGACCATATAGGTGCGGACCACTGGATCCGGCGTGATCTTGAGGAAGCAGATCCGCGTCTCGCCACGGCGGCTGGACTCCGCATAGGCCTCGAGGATGCGCCGGCCCATCCAGAAGCTCCGGAACACAGCGGTGCCGGTCCGGTCGTTCCGATCCAGGATCTCCGCGCGGCCGCTCAGCTGGATGGTGGCCGGCGGGAGGAACCACAGGAATCGCCGCCTGATCGGGATGACGAGCGCGACGCTCGGATCGCGCGCGATGTTCCGCGCTTTCTCGAGATGCCTCCGGGTCATGACGTAGATCGTGAGCTCACTGCCCTGTGCCGAGACGCCGTAACTCACCCCGGCCGATCGCGGCCGGCCCTCCTCGTCGACCGTCGACAGCACCGCAAAGTCGTGCGTACGCAGCTCGCGGACGACGAGCGCGGACGTGACGCGCCCGGAGGTGCGCGAAACCTGCGCGTCCCTCGTTGACATATCCGAAGAGTGACGCCGCGGTCTGAGCCGTTGCTTGGCGCGGGCTGGCAGAGCGCTGAGAGACCGCTTCTCAGGGAGCGCTCAGAGCGCTCCAAGCGGAGGCCCAGCCGCCGCCGCGAGGCTGGCGATGACGACGACCATCGACCGTCGTCGCACCTGGCATCGACAGCTAAGAGAAGGAACCAGAGATGCGCAAGCCACTTGCGATCGTTGCTCTCGTGGCGGCCCTGACCATTCCCGGCATCCCGGTGGTGGCCGACGACGGCGCGGCCAGCGCGGCGTGCCCCGTCGCACACACGGGCGCTGAGTTCGGCGCCCACGTCGCCAACATGGCGCGCGACGGCCACCTCGGTGCCGGCATGAATCCCGGCATGCACCGTGGCTTCTCGCCCATGGCGCGCTGACGCCCATAGGGTGCCGGCAGGAAAGGAGCTCAGAGATGCCCCGTAAGCGACCGCAGCGTCGGTCTTCCAACTTCCGCCTGCGCCTTGCGGTGTTCGCGGTGCTCGCGCTCGCTGTCGCCGGCGGCGCGGCTTACTCGGTCTGGCCCAGAGAGCTCGCGACCAGCGACACCGGGGCGGTGGATCTGACGCTGCGTGTCGAGATGGGCGGCTTCACGCCACCGGGCCTCACCGCACCCGCCGGGCGTCTGCTACGCCTGCGGATCGTCAATCCGGACAGCAGCCACCACAGCGACGGAGGCGGTGTCCATGGCTTCACGATCGTCGCGCTGGGCGTCGACGCTCGCGTCCAGCCGGAGACCACGTCGGTCGTGACCATCCCGGCCGCAGAGCCGGGTGACTACGCCTTCTACTGCGATACCTGCTGTGGCGGCAAGGAGAACCCGTCGATGCAGGGCGTGCTGAAGATCCGCGCGTGACCGGGATCGACCTCAACCTCGCCACCATCGTCCTTGCCGGACTCGTCGACGGGATCAACCCGTGCGCCGTCGCGGTCCTGCTCGTCTTTGTGTCGGCGACTCTCCTCGCGGTCGGCGCGACCATGGAAGGTTCGACCGCTGAGCGCAGACGTGCTCTCTTTCGCGGCGGAGCTGCCTACGTCGCCGGGATGTTCATCACCTACCTGCTCATCGGCCTCGGCCTCATGGGCTTCGCCGGCGCACTCCGTGAAGACCACCTTGGGACGAAGATCTTCGCCATCGTCGCTATCGGCTGGAGCCTCCTCGCACTTCAGGAGGCGTTGCTCCCCGAGCTCGGAGAGCGCCTGCGCATGCCAATGATGTTCCACTCGCGAGCGCAGAGCTGGGTCAAGCGCGCCTCGCTCCCCGGCCTCTTCGGTGCCGGCGCGCTCATCGGGCTGTGCACCGTGCCGTGCTCCGGGAACGTGTATCTCGCGGTCCTCGCGCTCTTGTCGAGCCGGAACGACCTGCCGCAGGCGATCGCCTACCTCGTCGTCTACAACGTCGCCTTCGTCCTGCCGCTCATCGCGCTCCTCGGCATCGCCGCGACACCCGTGGCGATGCGCGCTCTCGCGCGCTGGCAGCTTCACAATCGCGCGTCGCTCAAGCTTGCGCTCGGCCTGACCACGGCGATCGTGGCGCTGGCCGCGCTCGCGGTGGTGTGAGGTGACGATCGACATCGATCCGGTCATCTTCCACCTCGGCCCGCTCGCGCTCAGCTGGTATGGCGTCATCGTCGGGATCGCCATCGTCGTCGGGGTGGGGCTCGCCACACGCGAGGCGCGGCGCAAGGGTCTGCCCAGGGACCAGGTCGAGTCTCTCGCGCTGTGGGTCGTCGTCGGCGGCTTCGTCGGCGCGCGCGCCCTCCACGTCATCGACCGCTGGGACTTCTACGCCGCACAGCCGATGGCGATCCTCGCCTTCTGGAACGGCGGCCTCGCCATCCTTGGTGCCGTCCTCGGAGGGACGCTCGCCGGCGCTGTCGGAGCGTGGCGGAGCGGTATTGCGATCGGCCCGCTCTCCGACGCCGCAGCTCCCGGCGCGATCCTCGGTCAGGCCATCGGCCGCTTCGCCTGCCTGTTCACCGGGGATGCGCTCGGTCGCCCGACGGAAGGCTTCGGGATCACGTACCTGCACCCTGGCGCGATGGCTCCGCAGCTCGGCGTCGCCTACGAGCCCGTCTTCCTGTACGAGATGGGCTGGGATCTCGGGGTCTTCGCGCTGCTCTGGCTCCTGCGCTCGCGTCTGCGGGTCGACGGCCAGCTGTTCGCCGTGTACCTCGCGCTCTTCGCCGCCGGCAAGTTCGCGCTCACGTACCAGCGCACCGAGACCGTCTGGTTCGCGGGTCTCCAGGAAGCGCAGCTCCTCGCGGTCGTGGTCCTGGCCCTCGCGATGGCCTGGCTCGCGCTCAGCAGGCTCTCAGCCCGTCGCAAGCCGGCGTCCACCTCAGCGTGACAGGCTCTACGCGACCCCGAGGTAATGACAGGAGGAGTGACAAGAAATATGACCAGGAGATCGTCCAGGCGCGTCCTGATGGCGACCGCTTTCGTCGTGGTGCTCGTGATCGCGGCGTGCGGAGGCGGCGCGGCACCGGCGAGCGGCCGGACCATCGTCATCGAGATGCGCGAGTTCGCGTTCTCGCCGTCGGCGATCGATCTCGCGCCGGGCGAGCGGGTGACGCTCACCTTCCGAAACGTCGGGACCGTCGAGCACGAGTTCATGGCCGGCAGCGAGCCGATGATGGGCACGGGCTACCGTCAGGACTGGCTCGCGCGGGCGAAGCCCGAGGCGGGTAAGAGCCACGACGCGGCTCACGCCGGTGAGGGTGTGCGAGCCGCGGCAAAGAAGAGCGCAGAGCTCAAGCTCGTTGTCCCCGCCGAGAAGGGCGAGTTCGAGTTCGGCTGCTTCGTCGCCGGGCACTACGAGGCGGGCATGAAGGGCAAGCTCGTCGTCAAGTAGGCGCGCTGGTCTCTCAGTCCCGGCTCAGCCGGAGACAAGGTCGGCGCCAGCCGACGCGCAGACGCTCTTGGACGTGGGACTCGCACGCCGCAACCTCACTCGCGACCGCACGCGGCTCGGCCTCAGCGTCGCCGGCGTCGCGCTGGCCACGATGCTCGTGCTCCTGCTCTCCGGTTTCCTCGACGGGATGAACGAGCAGATCGCTTCGTACCTCGATCGTGCACCCGGATCGATCGTTGTCTCGCAATCCGGCATCAAGAACTTGCTCGTCGCCAACTCCGTTCTTCCTGACCGCACTCTCGAGCGCGTACGCGAGACCAGCGGGGTCGCCGCCGCGGCACCGCTCCTCTCGTCTTTCGTGATCCTCGAGCTGCACGGTGAGAAGCGCTCGGCATACCTCATCGGGTACGACCCGGCGAGCGGCGGCGGGCCGTGGCGCCTCGCCGAGGGCCGAGAGGTCGCTGCTGGAGACGAAGCGGTATTCGACCGTTCCCTCGCTCGACGCTACGGCATGACGGTCGGCGACACCTTCGACCTGATGGGCACCCGCTTCGCGATCGTCGGCCTCTCCGAGGGCACGACGTCCTGGATGACGAGCTTCGTGTTCATCCGCAAGAGCGCGGCCGAGGCGTTGTTCAGCGCGCCGGGGATGACGAGCTTCGTGCTCGTGACGCCGTCCGCCGGCACGACGGACGTCGATTTGCAAACCCGCCTGGGCGGGCTCCCTGGTGTCAGCGCGCTGCCGAAGGAGGAGGTCGCGCAGAACGATGTCGCGATCTTCTCAAAGGCGATCGGTCCGCCAGTGCGGCTCATGACCGCGATCGCCTTCCTCGTGGGGACCCTCGTCGTCGGCCTCGTGCTCTACTCGGCCACCGTCGAGCGGCAGCGCGAATACGGCGTGCTGAAGGCATTGGGCGCCCCCGCTCGCATGCTG
The DNA here is from genome assembly GCA_046589985.1 of Candidatus Limnocylindria bacterium. Taxonomy (GTDB): domain Bacteria; phylum Chloroflexota; class Limnocylindria; order P2-11E; family P2-11E; genus JACDAF01. Next base: position 4,928 of record JBKJTV010000175.1, read on the forward strand.
TACGGGATCACGTTCACGCAAGCCGCGATCGTGACCGCGGCCGGTGCGGTGCTGGGCCTCGGGCTCGCGATCGGCGAAGCCCAGGTCGTCATGGCGCTGCTGCCGCAGTTCCTCGTGACGTTCGAGCCAGCCACGGTCGCCACCGGGCTCGCCGCGAGCGCGCTCATGGCGGTCCTCGCGGTCTTCGTCCCGGCACGGTTCATCGCCGGCCTTGCCCCCGCCGACGTGTTCCGGAGGTAGGGGAGTGCTGCACCTCGCTCGTCGCAACCTCTTCCAGAGCCGAACGACGGCGGTCACGGCGATGAGCGGCGTCGCGCTCGCCTTCATGCTGATCTTCTCACTGGACGCGGTGCTCGCCGGGCTGGAAGGCCGTGTCGCCTTCTTCATCGAGCGCACCGGTGCTGACGTGTGGGTCGCGCAGTCCGGCGTGCGGAACATGCACATGGCCTCCTCGACGATCCCGCGCGCGGTCGCCGATCGGGTGCGAAGCGTCGACGGCGTCGCCGAGGCCGCGCCGCTGCGGTACGTCTCGAGCGTCATGGTGAAGGACGAGAAGCAGTACCTCGCCTACATCATCGGCGTGCCCGAGGGCACGACGATGGGCACCCCGCCGAACGTCACCAGAGGGGACGGGTATCCCAAGCCGAGCGAGGTGATCCTCGACGGGGCGCTGCGGCAGGAAGGCGCCAAGGTCGGAGACACGGTGCGCATTCTCGGCTCCGACTTCCGCATCGGCGGCCTCGCCGAGGGCCTCGCGAGCACGATCAGCTCGCTCGCGTTCATCCGGCTCGACGACTTCGATCGCCTTCGGGGCAACGCGACGACGACGAGCTACGTCCTCGTGCGCGTGGCTCCGGGCGCATCGACCGACGGGGTGGCCGCGCGCATCGAGGCCGCCGTATCCGGTGTGACCGCCTCATCGACCACGAGCTTTGCCGAGCACGAGCGCAAGGTCGTGCGCGATATGAGCACCGAGATCGCGGTGATCATGAACCTCGCGGGCTTCCTCATCGGGCTCGCGGTGATGGCGCTCTCGATCTACACCGCGACCGCGTCGCGCCTTCCCGAGTTCGGACTGCTCAAGGCGCTCGGTGCCGCGGGCCGCCACTGCTACGGTGTCGTCCTCGTCCAGGCAGGCATGACCGTCGCGGTGGGACTCGTGGCTGGGCTGGCCCTCACCTTCGCCGCATCGATCGTGGCTCCGAGCATCGATCCCCTCCTCTCCATGCAGGTGACGTGGCCGTCGGTCGCCAAGGCGATCGGCGCGTCCTTCATCGTCGCGGCGCTCGCGGCGATCGCGCCGATGCTGCAGGTCGCGGGGCTCGACCCGGCGATGGTCTTCCGCAGGAGGTTCGCATGACTGAGCACCGGGCAGCCGCGGCCCCCGAGGACCCCCCGGCGACGCTTGCCGTCTCGCATCTCACCAAACGCTTTGGCTCCGGACCGACGGAGGTCATCGCGGTCCGCGACGTCTCGCTTGAGGTCGCGCCCGGCGAGGTCGTGCTCATCATGGGTCCCTCGGGCTCGGGCAAGACGACGCTCCTGCTCATGCTCGGCGCCTTGCTCCGCCCGAGCGAGGGCGAGATCCGTCTCGACGGCGGCGTGCTGACCGCGCTTCCGGAGTCGAAGCTTCCGGAGATCCGCTTGCGACGCTTTGGCTTCATCTTCCAGGACTTCAATCTGCTCTCGGCGCTCAGCGCGCTCGAGAACGTGGCCATCGTCGGCGAGCTGGCCGGGATGCGCGGCAAGGATGCGAAGGCGCGCGCGACGAAGCTCTTGACCGACCTCGGGCTCGTCCAGCGCCTGCACTTCATGCCGGAGAAGCTCTCGGGTGGCGAGAAGCAGCGGGTCGCGATCGCGCGCGCGCTCGTGAACGACCCCACCTTCATCCTCGCCGACGAGCCGACGGCGAACCTCGACTCGAAGATCGGGCACGAGATCATGCGGCTCTTGCGCTCGACCGCGAAGGAACAGGGACGCTCGATCGTCATCGTCTCGCACGACCAGCGGATCAAGGACATCGCCGACCGCGTGCTCTGGCTGGAGGACGGGCAGCTCAAGGAGATGACCGCGATGGCGGTCGATCCCGTGTGCGGGATGCGGGTCGAGCAGGAGAACGTTGTCCTCACGGTGTGGGACGGCGAGCGCTTCGGGTTCTGCTCCCGCGGCTGCCGCGACGAATTCCTCGCGGCACCGTACCTCTTCTTCCCGGACTCCGAGGCCGCAGGACCGCATGGCGGGGCACTTCGGGCCGCCGTCCGGCACGACGGGGCCATCGCGGGATCCCGGAAGTGACCTTCGACCCCGCTGCGAAGGGCCGGACGGAGGGTGACCCCGACGGGCCTGCGCCGGTAGCGTCAATGGACGTGAGCACGATGAGCGCAGCCGCCGAACAGACCCAGTCAATCGCGCGGCCCGCGCGTCTGCTCGTCATCGACGACGATGAGAACGTGACGAACATGCTGCGGCGGGCGCTCTCCTTCGAGGGGTACACCGTGGCGACCGCACGTGATGGCGAGGAGGGTCTGAAGAAGACGCTTGAGTTCGCGCCGGACCTCGTGGTCCTCGACGTCATGATGCCGGGACTCGATGGGGTGGAAGTCTGCCGCCGTCTGCGCGCGGGCGAGCCGCAGCTCGCGATCCTGATGCTGACGGCAAAGGATGCCGCCGCGGACCAGGTCGTGGGCCTCGATGCGGGCGCCGACGACTACCTGGTGAAGCCGTTCACGCTCGACGTGCTCGGCGCGCGGATCCGGGCGCTGTTGCGGCGCAAGGAGCCTTCGGAGATCGAGCTCCTGCGCTTTGGAGATCTCGTGCTCGACACCGGGACCCGCAGTGCACGCCGCGGCGCGCGCGAGATCGCGCTCACCACCACCGAGTACGACCTCCTACTCCAGTTCCTCCGGCACCCCCGTCAGGTCCTTGAGAAGGAGCAGCTCACCGAGAAGGTCTGGGGCTACGATTTCGGCGGCAACTACAACGTGCTCGAGGTCTATGTGCGCTACCTGCGCCAGAAGCTGGAGGCGGCGGGCGAGCCGCGGCTCATCCACACGCTTCGCGGCGCGGGTTACGTGCTGCGCGACCCTTCCACCTGAGCGTCGCTCGTGAGCATCCGCCTCCGCCTTGCGGTCTGGTATGGGACCCTCCTCGCGCTCGTCCTCGGCGCGACGCTCACCGTTGCGTTCCTCGCGCACGTGCGCACCCACGACTCGAACGTGGACGAATCATTACGTAGCTCGTGGGAGCACGCGGTCTCCGAGCTCAGCGTCACTGGGATGCCAATGAGCATGGCGACACTCACGTCACCGCAATCGGCGGCCGACTCTCCAACGGCATCGTGGCTCATCCTGCGCGGCACTCCGCGGCTCGCGCTCGGCGATACGAAGGACGCGGTGCTGTCGCGCTTCGATCCCGCCTCGGCGGCCGACGGGCTCCGCGACGCCTACCTCGCAGGAGCGCGTATCCGCTCGTATGCCGGAGACGTGCCCGGACTGACCGGCGAGCGGCTGGTCGTCGCCGCGTCCATGTCGGCGTTCGACGCCTCGCTGAACAGCCTCGCTCTCATCCTGGGTGCGATGGGCATCGCCGGCATCGCGCTCGTCGTGACCGGTGGCTGGGCGATCTCTGCAGGGGCGTTGCGCCCGATCGCGAAGATGACCGAGACGGCGCACGCCATCGCGCTCTCGCGAGGCTTCGCGCGCCGCATCGAAGTGCGTGATGCGGGCCGCGACGAGCTCAGTGAGCTCGGGCGCACCTTCAATCAGATGCTGGCGAGCCTTGACGACGCCTACCGCCGCCAGCAGCGCTTCGTCGCCGACGTGTCGCACGAGCTGCGCACGCCGCTCACCGTCATCCAGGGCGACCTCGATCTGCTCGTCCGCGGCCGGCTCTCCGCGGACGAGGCACAGGTCACGCTCGCCGAAGCTCGTCACGAAGCACGCCGACTCGCCCGTCTGGTCGATGACCTCCTCGCGCTGGCGCGGGCGGACGCAGGCCCGCAGCCGTTCCTCGGCAAGCCGGTGCAGCTCGACGAGGTCGTCATGGAGGTCTTCCGCGAGCTGCGGAGCCAAGCCGGCCCGCGCCTGCGTGTGATCGATCTCGCAGCGAGCGTCGTCGCCGGCGAGCGGGACCGTCTGAAACAGCTCGTGCTGATCCTCATCGACAACGCGCTCACGTACACGCCCGCGCCCGGCGAGGTGCGCGTCTCGCTGAGCCGATCGGGCAGTGAGGCGCTCCTCTGCGTCGAGGACGACGGGATCGGGATCTCCCCTGAGGTCGCGACCCGCGCGTTCGAGCGCTTCTACCGGGGCGCGGATGCGCAGCGGCTCGATCCCGCCGGGACCGGGCTCGGACTCGCGATCGCGCACTGGATCAGCGAGCGGCACGGCGGCACGATCTCGCTCGAGCCGCGCGCACCCCGTGGCACCCGCGCGACCGTCCACATCCCCGCGGATCAGGCGGCCGCGCCGATCTCAGAGGAGACGCAGGCGAAGATCGCCTAGCAGTCATTCCTCAGCCGGCCCTCAGCGCCGTGTCAGGGACGGTCAAGGACCGGGAGCAAGGCTGTGGTCATGACGTGGCAATGGCTCGATCAGCAGGTACGCGGACGCTCGCGTCGCGCGATCCGCCGGGCCGATGGCACGCAGGAGGCGACCGTGGTCGTGGACCGTGGGTACGTTCCCTCGCGCATCGAGCTCGAGGCCGGCGTGCCGGCGGTCCTGCGTTTCGAGCGCCGCGGGGACGATCCGTGCACGGAGCTCCTCGTCTGCGAGCTCCTTCCCAGCGAGCACCGCCTCGACGCTCACGCGCAGACGGTCATCCGCTTCACGCCGCAACGTCCGGGGCGCTTCGCCTTCACCTGCGGCATGGGCATGTACTCGGGCGAGCTCGTCGTGCGCTCCGCGCAACGGAAGGAGTCCTAGATGGACGCACTCCTCGCGTTCCTGCCCTTCGCGCTTCTCTTCCTGCTGTGCCCGCTGATGATGTTTTTCATGCATCGCGGCCAGGCTCACCATGCGGACGACCGGGCGGAGCTGCTGCGGCTTCGCGGCGCCGGCCCCACCGCGTCGGTGACCCGTGAAGAGCCGACGACGCCGACCGCACACCACTAATACGGCGTTTCGGACTCTCAGGCGACCCTCAGGCAGCCGCCAGTTTCGGCTCAGCCCCGGCCGCGATGGTGTGAGCAGCACAGCACGGAGGTGGCTCGACATGGAAGGTCTCACCGCCCGCGTCATGGGGAGCGCACCAGCATGACTAGCGCCGTCGCAGTCTCGGCCAAGGTCACGCTGGAGCTCGCGGAGCTGAGCTGTGCCTCCGAGGCGCAGAGCCTCGAGCGCATCCTGCGGCCGGTGCCCGGGGCGCGCACGGTCGTGGTCAACCCCGTCACTGCGCGCGCCACGATCGACGCCGACCTCTCCGACCTCGACCTCGTTTCACTCACCACGCTCGTGCGCGGGACGGGCGCGCAGGTGACGCGCGTCGATGTGGACCTGCGCATGAGCGGTGACACCGACGCCGTCGCCCGCGCGGCGCGTGGCTTCACCCCCGCCTTCGCGGAGGTCCGGATGGACAGCGACCGCGGCCGGCTGCACATCGAGGCGCTCGGCGACGTAGCGAGCGTCGCGGCGCTGGCGCGCGTGTTGCGCACGGATCGCGCTGCTCAGCCAAAGACAGAGGCTGCCCCTCGCGAGGCCACGGCGAGCGAGAGCGAGCGCGAGTATCGGCGCCTCATGCGGAAGTGGTGGTTCGGAGCCGCGATCGCCGGGCCAACGATGGTGCTCTCGTACCCCTGGCTGTTCCCGATCCTTCGCGACATCTTCCCGCGCGATAGCGAGCAGCTCCATCACCTCTGGGTGGCGATGGGCATCGCGAGCCTCGCCGTCCTCGCCTACTCGGGCAGCCAATTCTTCGTCGGCCTGGTGGACAGCGTGAAGCACCGCTCGGCGAACATGCACACGCTCATCGCGATCGGCACCGGGACGGCCTGGCTGTACTCGACGGTCGCGCTCGCCGCGCCGCAGCTCTTCCCGTCCGCAGAATTCACGGACGTGTACTACGACGTGACGGTGGTCGTGACCGCCCTCGTCGTTCTCGGTATGGCGATGGAGATCAAGGCCCGTGGCCGGACGAGCGACGCGATCAAGAAGCTCATCGGCCTGCAGCCGCGCACCGCGCGCGTCATCCGCGACGGCGTCGAGCAGACCGTACCGGTCGTCGACGTCCGCGTCGGCGAGCTCGTCGTCATCCGGCCTGGCGAGCGGATCCCCCTCGACGGGACGATCGTCTCTGGCGCCTCCGCGGTCGACGAATCGATGATCACGGGCGAGTCGATGCCCGTCGACAAGGCCATCGGCGACGAGGTCATCGGCGCGACGATGAACACGCACGGCTCGTTCACCGTCCGCGTCACGAGGATCGGCGCCGACACGGCCCTCGCGAACATCGTGCGCCTGGTCCAGGACGCGCA
>JBKJTV010000215.1:0-4245 GCA_046589985.1 Candidatus Limnocylindria bacterium
CCGCGACCGCGACCGACACGGCCGGCAACACGACGACCCTGGCCACGACGTTCACGGTCACCGCCGACACGACGAGCCTCTGCACGCTGACTCGCACCTTCGTCGACAACGCTGGCCTCGCCACCTCGCTCTGCCAGAAGCTCGACGCCGCCGCAGCGGCCGCCGCCCGCGGCCAGGCGGCGACCGCGCGCAACATCCTCGACGCCTACGAGCATGAGGTCGAGGCCCAGCGTGGCAAGAAGATCACTGATGCTCACGCGGCCATCCTCATCGCGATCGCCAGGACTCTGTAGGGACCGGCGGGGAGGGCTACCCTGCGTGCGGTGACGCACGCGTGGGAGCCCTCCCCGGCCTACCTGGAGCGCTCGCGCCTCCGCCGCTTCGCTCTGCGGCACGGCCAGTCCGATCCGGAGAGCTTCTTTCGCTGGTCGGTCGATGATCCTGACGCGTTCTGGCGAGCGACCGAGGCCGATCTCGGCATCCGCTGGACGAAGCCCTACGAGCGCGTGATGGACGCCTCCGCCGGCGTGCCGTGGACGACCTGGTGGACCGGCGGCCAGATGAACTACGTCGCGACGGCACTCGGCCACGACCCCGCGTCGTTAGCAGTCATCGCTGAGGGAGAGGATGGGACGGTCCGCCGGCTCACCTTCGACCAGCTCGAGCGGGAGGTCGCGCGCTTCTCGTCCGGGCTACGCGCGCTCGGCGTGCGCAAGGGTGACCGCGTCGGGATCTTCCTGCCGCTCACGATCGAGTGCGTGGTCGCGGTGCTCGCCGCCGGCGCGATCGGCGCCATCTACATCCCGATCTTCTCGGGGTACGGCGCCGAGGCGATCGCGGGGCGACTGCGCGACTGCGAGGCGAGCGTCCTCATCACGGCCGACGGCTTTCGCCGCCGCGGGCAGGTGGTCCCGATGAAGGAGACCGCGGACGCCGCGGTCGCGCTCGCGCCAAGCGTGCAGAGGGTCGTTGTTGCGTCGCGCCTCGGGCGGGCTGCGCCGCGCAGCGGGAAGGACATCGCGTGGGATGACGTCGTCGCGCGCGGGAGCGATCGGCTCGAGCTCGAGGACACCGGCGCCGAGGATCCCTTCATGGTCATCTACACGTCCGGCACGACCGGCCGGCCGAAGGGCGCCGTCCACGTCCACGGCGGATTCCCGGTGAAGGCGGCGCAGGACCTCGCGCACTGCTTCGACCTGCAGGAGCGCGACGTCATCTTCTGGATGACGGACCTCGGCTGGATGATGGGCCCCTGGCTCATCGCGGGCGGGCTCATGCTCGGCGCGACGATCGTCCTCTACGACGGGACGCCCGATTTCCCCGACGCGTCGCGCGTGTGGTCGATGGTCGAGCGCCACCGCATCACGCACCTCGGCATCTCGCCGACCGCGATCCGCTCGCTCATGCGCTCGGGCGAGGAGCCGGTGCGGAAGCACGACCGCTCGAGTCTTTTCGTCCTCGGCTCGACCGGTGAGCCGTGGAACCCTGATCCGTGGTGGTGGTACTTCCGCACCGTCGGCGGATCCCGCTGCCCGATCATCAATTACTCCGGCGGCACCGAGATCTCCGGCGGTATCGTCGGCTGCACGACGTGGACACCGATCCAGCCCGGCTCGTTCACCGGACCGTGCCCCGGCATGGATGCCGACGTCGTCGACGATCAAGGGAAGCCCGTGCGCGGCCAGGTGGGGGAGCTCGTCATCCGCAAGCCGTGGCCCGGCATGACGCGCGGCTTCTGGAAAGATCGCGAGCGATATCTGGAGACCTACTGGCGTCGCTGGGAGGGCATCTGGTATCACGGCGACTGGGCGCGCATCGACGACCTGGGCTTCTGGTACATCGAAGGGCGCAGCGACGACACGCTGAAGATCGCAGGCAAGCGCGTCGGTCCCGCCGAGGTCGAGTCCGCCGCAGTCGCGCATCCCGCCGTGTCGGAGGCCGCGGCGATCGGCATCCCGCACGAGCTGAAAGGCGAGGCGATCGTCGTGTTCGCGATCCTGCGTCCGGGGCACCTGGCATCTGACGACCTTGCGCGCTCGATCTCCGACACGATCGTCGAGCATCTCGGCAAGCCGCTTCGCCCCGAGCGGGTCCGCTTCGTCACGCAGCTCCCGAAGACGCGGAACGCAAAGATCCTCCGCCGTGTCATCCGGGGGGCGTATCTCGGGAAGACCGACCTTGGCGACCTGTCCTCGCTCGAGAACCCAGCCGCGGTGGACGAGGTTCGCGCTGCGGCGCGCTAGCTGGCGTTCCGCCCCGCGATGGCCTTCACGAGCGCGACGATGAGCGCCGCGACGAGGAAGAGGAACACGATGGCGAGGAGCGCCGCGACGTCGAACGCGGCGTCCGCCGGGATCGCAAAGATCCCCTCGAACGGCCGGACGAGCGGGTTCGTGAACCCGTAGAGCGCGGCCACGAGCGGCTGCGACTGGTTCGCGCCGAAGAGCTTCAGCAGGAACCGGAAGAGCAGCAGGACCTCGAGCACGGTGAAGAGGAGCATCAGCACGCGAGTGAACGTCCAGACGGGGTGCGCGACAGGTGCGGTGTTCACGTTCGTCTGTGGCGCGGCGACGGACGGCCTGAGCTCGTCGACGCGCGTCTCGACACGCTCGACCACGGTCGTGCGGTCGGGCTCGTCCGGCTGGCGTGGGCGATCGATCGTCATGTCGAGTAGTCGAGCAAGCGACGTGCCAAGCGTCTAGCCTCGGAATACATGGGCTTTCCGTTCGCTCACCGCCAGCGGGTCCGCTTCGGCGAGACCGACCTCCAAGGCGTCGTGTATTACGCGAACTACCTCCTGTATGCCGAAGTGGGTCGCGTCGCGTTCATGAGACACCTCGGGATCCTCTACGAGCGAGACCTCATCTCGCGCGGCGTCGACTTCACGATCGGCGAGGCGATGGTCCGTTACCGCGCGCCGCTGAGGTTCGACGACGAGTTCGACATCCGCGTCGGGGTCGGGGAGATCCGGCAGAGCTCGTGGTCGTTCGAGTACGAGGTCGACCGCGCGGACGGTCTGCAGTGCGCGTCGATGTCGACGGTCCAGGTGATCATCGATCGCGCGTCGTTCAAGGCGGCGCGCATCCCCGCCGAGCTGCGCGAGATCCTCGAGCGCGCCAAAGAGACGGTGGAGTAGTGGACCCGGAGCTTCCCGCGGACCTGCGCCTCCTTCAACGTTCGGTGCGCGAGTTCGTGGAGACGCGCCTCCAGCCGCACGAGCGCGAGATCGAGGCGCGGGATGAGATCCCGCGCGAGCTCATCGCGGAGATGGCGGCGATGGGTCTCTTCAGCGTCGGCTTCCCGGAGGAGCACGGCGGGACCGGCTTTGGCCGGCTGGGCTACTGCGTCGCGGTCGAGCAGCTCGCGCGTGCCAACGCCTCGCTCTGGAACGTCATCGGTGGCTCGGTCGGCCTCTGCGGGACCGCGATCCAGCTCGGCGGTCCCGATGCGGTGCGTGCGCGTTACCTCCCCGACCTCCTCGCGGGGAAGCGCATCGGCGCGTACGCGCTGTCCGAGCCGGGAGCCGGCAGCGACGCGGGCGCGCTGCGGACCGCCGCCCGCAGGGACGGCGACGCCTACATCCTCGACGGTGCGAAGACCTTCATCACGAACGCACCGATCGCGGATCTCTTCGCCGTCTTCGCGACGGTCGACCGGGACGCCGGCTCCAAGGGGATCACCGCGTTCGTCGTCGAGCGCGACACTCCAGGCGTCGAGGTCGGTCCGAACGACGAGAAGATGGGCCTCCACGGCTCGACGACGGCGCAGCTCTTCTTCCACGAGGCGCGGGTGCCGGCGACGCAGCGCATCGGCGAGGAGGGGAAGGGGTTCCAGGTCGCGCTGCGTACGCTCGACCATGGGCGGCTCGGCCTCGCCGCGCATGCCGTCGGCTCCGCGCAGCGGCTCCTCGAGGCCAGCGTCGCGTACGCGAAGGGCCGCACGCAGTTCGGCAAGCCCATCGCGGCGAATCAGGGGGTGCAATGGCCGCTCGCGGACGCGGCGACCGAGATCCACGCCGCGCGCCTCATGGTCTACGACGCGGCTACGCGGCTCGACCGCGGCGAGCGCGTCACGGCCCGGGCGGCGATGGCGAAGCTCTTTGCGACGGAGATGCTCGGGCGCGTCGCGGACCTGGCCGTGCAGGTCCACGGCGGCATGGGCTACATGCGCGAGCTGTGGATCGAGCGCGCGTTCCGGGACGCCCGTATCTACCGGATTTACGAGGGCACCAGCGAGATCCAGCGC
>JBKJTV010000274.1:0-3935 GCA_046589985.1 Candidatus Limnocylindria bacterium
GTGGAGCGGGCCCATCTTCACGCCTTCCGCGAGGCCGTTGCCGACCTTCCACTCCTTCGCCGCGCGGTCGGCGATCTTCGTCATGAATTCGTCCGCGATGCCCTTGAAGAGGTACACGCGCTTCACGGCGAGGCAGGCCTGACCCGCGTTGAAGAACCGGCCGATGGCGGCCGCGGCCGTCGCGCGGCGGATGTCGGCGTCGTCGCACACGATCATCGGATCGCTGCCGCCGAGCTCGAGCGTCACACGCGTCACGTTCTCCGCGGCGAGCTTCATGATCCGCTTGCCCGTCTCGGTCTGGCCGGTGAAGGCCACCTTGTTCACGAGCCTGTGGCTCACGAGCGCGTCGCCGATCTCCGCGCCGGATCCGTGCAGGGTGTTCAGCACGCCGGGCGGGAAGCCCGCCGAGTTGATGATCTCGATCGCCCGCTGCGTCGCGAGCGGCGTCGTCGATGCGGGCTTCAGCACGACCGTGCAGCCCGCGGCCAGCGCCGGGCAGATCTTGTTGGCCATGAGCGTGAGCGGGAAGTTCCATGGCGTGATCGCCGCGACCACTCCGACCGGGCGCCGGATGGTGAGGCCGAATTTCGAGGGGTCGTCCAGCGGCACGTAATCGCCGCGGATCTTGTCGGCAAGGCCCGCGTAGTACTCGAGGTTCTCGGCGACGCGCGAGGCCTCGAGGACCGCGTGTGCGAGCGGCTTGCCCTGCTCCTGGGAGAGGAGCTTCGCGATCTCCGGGACCGCCGCCTTCATCCTCTCCGCTGCCGCGTGCATGAGCTGGGCGCGCTTGGTGCCCGACAGCGCTGACCACGCCGGCAGCGCCCTGTGGGCGGCCTCGACCGCGGCGTCCACATCGGCCGTTGTGCCGCGGGGGATGCTGTCAACGACCTCGGCCGTCGCGGGGTTCTTCACCTCGATCGACTTGCCGCCCTTGCCTTCGCCGATCTCGCCGCCGATGAGCATCTTGGCCATCTGGATCTCTCTCCTCGCCGCGCGCGTGTGTTCCACGGGCGATACGGCGTGCTGAATTCGCGTACGGGGTTCCGCTAGATTGTGTCAACTCGCAGCGCACTTCGCCGGAGGGTCCATATGCCCGTCGTTCGCCTGGAAAAGTCAGACGCGGTCGGCCACATCATCCTCGACCGGCCCCCGGCCAATTCGTACGACAAGGCCTTCCTCGACGACCTCTCCCTCGCGATCGACGAGGTGCGCTTCGACGCGGCGATCAAGGCGATCGTCGTGCGCAGTGCCTCGGAGAAGTTCTTCTCGGCCGGTGCCGATGTGAAGATGTTCGCTTCGACCGATGCCGACTACCAATCGGCGTTCGTCATCCACGCGAACGAGATCATGTCGAAGTTCGAGCGGACCGCGAAGGTCGTCGTCGCTGCGATCAACGGACACTGCCTCGGCGGCGGCCTCGAGATCGCGCTCTGCTGCGACTTCCGCTTCGCGGCGGAGGGCACGTACAACATCGGCCTCCCCGAGGTGACGCTCGGCGTCCTGCCGGGGACCGGTGGCACTCAGCGGCTGCCGCGGCTCATCGGTCGCCAGAAGGCGCTCGACCTCATGTTGCGGGGGGCCGCCGTGCAGCCCGCGCAGGCGAAGGAGCTCGGGATCGTCGACGAGCTGTTCCCGGCCGCGGAGCTGCTCGCGAAGACGAGCGAGTACGCGGCGAAGCTCGCGACCGGCCCGACGCTCGCGATCGGCAAGATCAAGCTCGCGACCGTCCTCGGTGCCGGCATGCCGTTCCAAAGCGCGATGCTCTACGAGCACGAGGCCGTCGGCCGGCTGTTCGCGTCGGAGGACGCACGCGAGGGCGTGACCGCCTTCAGCGAGAAGCGCAAGCCGACCTACAAGGGGAAGTAGCCGCGGCCAGCAAGGTCGTATCGCTGCGCGACGCCGTCGCGCGGCACGCCGCCGACGGGATCTCCATCGCGCTCGGCTGCTCGCTCGAGCCCGCGATCCCTTTCGCCTTCGTCCACGAGGTCATCCGGCAGCGGCGTACCGACCTCGACCTCATCGGGCCGATCAGCGACATCGCGTTCGACATGCTCATCGGCGCCGGCTGCGTCCGCTCGGTCACGGCCGCGTGGGTCGGCAACGTCTCGGCGGGACTCGCGCACTGCTACCGCCGCGCGATGGAGCAGGGTCTGCCGAACCGGATCGGGGTCCGGGACCACACGAACTTCACCCTGGCCCAGGCGCTCCTCGCCGGCGCGCTCGGCGCACCGTACCTGCCGACGCGGACGATCCTCGGCGGCGACATCGCGGACGCGAACGGCACGTTCATCCGCTCGACGTCGCCGATCGACGGGTCGCCGCTCCTCCTCATTCCCGCCATCACGCCCGACCTGACGGTCCTGGTCGTCCAGCGCGCGGACGAAGATGGCAACGCGCATCTCTGGGGCCCCTGGGGCGTCGCACAGGAGGCGGCGCTCGCGGCGAGTGCCGTGATCGTCCTCGCGGAGGAGATCGTGCCGCGCGAGACCATCGCGAGCGACCCGAACCGCACCGTTGTGCCCGGCACCAAGGTGTCGGCGGTCGTCGAGGCACCCGGCGGAGCGCATCCCTCGCCGCTGCAGGGCAAGTACGGCCGTGATCATGACTTCTTCCATGAGTACCACCGCGCGACACGCACGGCCGAGGGCTTCGAGGCCTGGCTCACCGAGTGGGTGAGAGATGTCCCTGATCACGCCGGCTACCTCGCGAAGCTCGGGCCCCGATTCGAGGCGCTGCGGATAGCCGGGCGCCCGGCAGCGGAGGCGCGCTTCTGATGGAGATCTCGCCCGGCGAGGTCATGGTCGCGCAGGCGGCACGCGAGATACAGGACGGCGAGCGCGTCTTCGTGGGCATGCGGCTCCCGCTCATCGCGTTCGTCGTCGCGAAGCGCACGCACGCGCCGAGCGCCGTGGGGCTGTTCGAGCTTGGCGTGGTGCGCGATGCTCCCGCTGACGAGCTGCTCTACACGATGGGGGATCCGCCGAACGTCGCCGGCGCGGTCTGGTGCGCCCGCACGATCGACCTCATGGGGCTGCTCCAGCGCGGCGACGTCCACGCCGGATTCATCGGCGGTGCGGAGATCGATCGGCACGGCAACCTGAACACCACCGCGATCGGTGCCGACCGCGCGCACCCCACCACGCAGCTCCCTGGCTCCGGGGGTGGCGCGGACATCGCAAGCCTCGCGCACCGCCTCATCGTGATCATGGCGCACGACAGGCGGCGCCTTCGAGAGCGCGTCGACTTCATCACCTCGCCCGGATATGGCGACGGGCCAGGCTGGCGCACGCGCGTCGGGCTTCCGCGTGGCGGGCCGTCCGTTCTCATCACGACGCTCGGAGTGTTCCGCTTCGTCGCCGGAGAGGCGGTGCTCGACTCGTATCACGCGCATTCGAGCGTGGACGAGATCCGCGCGCAGACCGGGTGGCCGCTCCAAACCGCTGCCAACGTGGGCCAGACGGAGCCGCCGAGCCCCGAGGTCCTGCGGATCATCCGCGAGTACGACCCCGATGGCTTTTGGACCCGCCGGGGCGAGTGAGCGCGAAGAGGGCGCTAGCGCGCGCTCGCGCTGTCCAGATAGAGGGTGGCTTTCGCGCCTCGCGCGAGTGGCTGGCCAGCCTGCGGATCCTGGCGCACGACGCGCGTTACACCCTTGGCCTGAGGATCGATCCGCCAGGTGACGGATCCGGCGCCGGCGGCCATGAGCGCGCCGGCGGCGTCATCGCGCGCGAGACCGATGACGGATGGGGCGATGCCTCGGGGCGCCGCGACCGGCGCGCTTCTGACCCCCGCGGTCGAGGCGGTCGCGGGGGCCGAGTGTGCCGTTTGGACTGCGGTCGCCGGTGCGGGCCGCGCGGCTTCGCGCTCCGCGGGCCGCGTGGCGGCAGCGGCAGCGACCCCTCCGGCAGCGAGCGAGAACGCGAGCACCACCGCTC
>JBKJTV010000035.1:0-3961 GCA_046589985.1 Candidatus Limnocylindria bacterium
GGCGGCCCCGCCGCTCGAACTCCACGGCCATCCGCTGGCCGAGCGATGATGTGGAGGAGTCGAGGGCCTGCTTCGCCGCGGCCATCCGGCGCACGATGCCGTCGTCGGCGATCGCCCACCCGACGCGCAGCCCGGGGAGGAACACCTTCGAGAAGCTCCCGATGCTGATGACGCCCGCGTCGGTGGCGAGCGCGGCGACCGGCGGCAGATCGCTCCCGCGATAGCGCAGCTCGGCGTAGGGATCGTCCTCGACGATCAGCGCACCGGTCTGAGCGGCGAGTGCCAGAAGCTCCTCGCGGCGGCCCAGCGAAAGCGTCACGCCGGAAGGGTTCTGGAAGTTCGGGACGATGAAGAACAGCCGTGGCCGCTCGCCGCTGCTGCGCAGGGCGCGGGCGGCCTCGGCCACGACCATCCCTTCACTGTCGACCGGCACTTCCAGCAGGCGCGCACCGTGATTACGGAACGCCGCGAGCGCGTTCGTGAATCCGGGAGTCTCCACGACGACCAGATCACCGGGACGGATGAGGACACGGCAGACGAGGTCGATGGCCTGGAGCGCGCCGGCCGTCACGATGACGTCACCACCGCTGGCCGGGATCCCCCGGTCACGCGCGGTCTGCGCGATGATCTCGCGAAGCTCAGGGTCGCCTTCGGTGATGCCGTAGCTCAGTGCCGCAGGTCCGTCCTGCTCGATGACGTCGCGGGCGAGCTCCGCCGCACCGACGAGGGCAAGTGCCTCCGGGGCCGGCGACCCCACGGCGAACGAGACGATGTCCCGGGTCTGCCGCGCGACGATCCCGATCGTCTCGTCGATGAACGAGCCGTGCGGATCGCGGGGCGCGCTGAATCGCGAGCCGGTGCGAGGAAGATCGAGGTCGATGAGCGTCACACGACCTCTGCTATTCGGCGGCGGTCGCCGGCTCGCCGACCCCGATATCCATGACCTGGCGCGCCGGCGTGGCCGGCACCTCGCGCTTCGGCAGCCACGGCATCATCCGGCGCAGCTCGCGGCCGACACGCTCGACCTGGTGGTCCTGCTCTTCGGCACGACGGCGGTGCAGCTCCGGCGCGCCGTTCCGGGCTTCCGCGATCCAGCGCTTCGCCCAGGTCCCGTCCTTCACCTCGGCGAGCACGTCGCGCATCGTCTGGCGAACGCGCCCGTCGATGATCCGTTGGCCCGAGGTGTAGTCGCCGAACTCGGCGGTGTCGCTCACGGAGTAGCGCATGTAGCTGATGCCACCTTCGTACATGAGGTCGACGATGAGCTTCAGCTCGTGCAGGCATTCGAAGTAGGCGATCTCTGGCTGGTAACCGGCTTCGACGAGGGTCTCGAAGCCGGCCTTCACCAGCTCGGAGATGCCTCCGCACAGGACCGCCTGCTCGCCAAAGAGATCGGTCTCGACCTCCTCCGAGAACGTGGTCAGCAGGACGCCCGCGCGTGCGGAGCCGAGGCCATGGGCGTACGCGAGAGCCGTCGCGAGCGCCTTGCCGCTCGGATCCTGGTGCACCGCGACGAGCGAGGGCACGCCCTTGCCTTCCTTGTAGACCTCGCGCATGCGGTGGCCTGGCGCCTTCGGGGCAACGAGCACGACGTCGATGTCCGGGCTCGCGACGATCTCCTTGAAGTGCACTGAGAACGCGTGCGCGACGAGCAGCGTGCGTCCCTTCCCCATCGACGGCGCGATCCGCTCCCAGATGCCGCGATGCGACGGGTCGGGGGCGAGGATCGCCACGACATCCGCGTTCTTCGCGGCGTCGACGACCTCGCGGACGTCGAAGCCGTCGGTGAGGGCCTTGCCCCAGCCGCGGCTGCCGGACTGCAGGCCGACCACGACCTCGTAGCCGCTGTCGCGCAGGTTCTGCGCGTGGGCGTGGCCCTGGCTGCCATAACCGATGATCGCGATGGTCTTGCCCGCGAGTGCCTTCGGGTCTGCGTCCTTCTCGTAGTAGATCGTGGCAGCCATCGTTACCCCTCCTGCATTTCTTCGAGCGCCGCCTGGCGCACATTCACAAGTGCGGCGAAGTTGCGGAGCGCGAGCGGCCCCTCGCCCGAGGGCACGCCCGCGACGATCGAGACATCCCAGCGGTCCGGATCCGCGACCGTCACCGAGACGCTCTCGAGCCCGAGGCGGCGTCGGCGCGCGACGGCGAGCACCCGCTCGAGCGAGCCCGGCGCGCGCTCGACGGAGAGACGAAAGCGGCTCGTCATGAGTTCGGGTCGTCCATGGCGTCGGCGTTCGCACCGCCCGGCGGCACGATCGGCCACACGTTGGCCTGGCTTTCGATGCGCACATCGACAATGACGGGTCCCGTGGCACGCGCGGCCTTCGCGAGCGTGGGGACGAGCTGGCTGCGGCGCTCCACACGGAACCCGGTCGCACCATACGCATCGGCCAGCTTCACGTAATCCGGGCTCGCGATCGGCGTCTGGGAGATGCGGCCGTCGAAGAAGAGCTGCTGCCACTGGCGGACCATCCCGAGGTACCCGTTGTTGAGGATGACCATCTTTACGGGCAGCTTCTCCTGCACCGCGGTACCGAGCTCCTGGATCGTCATCTGCGCGCAGCCGTCGCCCACGATGGCCCACACGTCGGCCTCCGGATCCGCGACCTGCGCGCCGAGCGCGGCCGGGAGCGCGTACCCCATGGCCCCAAGGCCCGCGGACGTGAGGAAGCGATCGTTCGTCGTGAGCCCCAGCCACTGTGCTGCCCACATCTGGTGCTGGCCGACGTCCACGGCGAAGTAGGCATCGGACCGGGCCGCCCCGCGGATCGCGCGGATGACGGCGCGCGGCGCGAGCTCCATGCGCGCGTCCGACTCGTCAAGCTTTGGCCTCGACCGGCTCGTCCATCCGGCCACGGCGGCGCGCCACGACGGCCGGGATCGCGCTGGCACGCGCCCTTCGAGCGCTTCGAGCGACTGTCCGGCGTCCCCGACAAGGCCGACCGAGGTCGGGACGTTCTTCCCGATCTGGCACGGGTCGAGGTCGACGTGGATGATCTTCGCCCCGGGTGCGAATGCGGCGATCTTTCCGGTCACCCGGTCATCGAACCGCAGCCCGATCCCGAGGATGACGTCGGCCGCGTTGACGGCAGCGTTCGTCCCGGTGCCGCCGTGCATGCCGAGCATCCCGACCGAGAGCGGATGGCTCTCGTCGATCGCCCCGAGGCCAAGGAGAGTGTGCGCGACCGGCGCGTCGAGCCGTTCGGCGAGGCGCCGGAGCACGTCGTGCGCGCGTGCGATGCGGACGCCGTGTCCCGCGATGATGAGCGGCCGCTCGGCATCGGTGAGAAGTGCGACGGCTCGCGCGAGGTCGTGCTCGTCGAGCGCCTCGCGGACGGCGAACGCCGCGCCACCGACCGTGGCATCAGCGGGAAGGGCGACCTGCGCATTCAACACGTCCTTCGGGATGTCGATGAGGACGGGGCCAGGCCGCCCGGCGCGCGCGAGCGCGAAGGCCCGCGCCACCGTCGGCGCGATGTCCAGGGCGCGCTCCACGAGGAAGGCGTGCTTCGTGACGGGCGCCACCATGCCGAGCACGTCGGTCTCCTGGAACGCGTCGCGCCCCATGAGCGCGGTAGAGACCTGGCCGGTGATCGCGACCATTGGGACCGAATCCATATAGGCGGATGCGAGGCCCGTGACGAGGTTCGTCGCCCCCGGTCCCGAGGTGGCCATGCAGACACCAGGACGACGCCGAACGCGTGCGTAGCCGTCGGCCATGTGCGCGGCACCCTGCTCGTGCCGGACGAGGATGTGATGCAGCGCAGGATGATCCGGCAGAGCGTCATAGATGGGCAGCGACGCGCCTCCGGGGTAGCCGAAGATCACGTCGACGCCCGCGCGAACGAGTGCGTGGCAGAGCGCGTCCGCGCCGCGCACGGTCGCTTGCACCTCTGTCGCGACTGGCTCCATCGTCGTCGCCATGATGTGTTGCTCCCCTTCTTCAACTGAAAAGGCC
>JBKJTV010000045.1:0-3434 GCA_046589985.1 Candidatus Limnocylindria bacterium
CCACGAGCGGCTCGCGCCGAATCAGTACGCGGGCGTGGCAGTGCTCGTCGCGGGTCTGCTGGGGCTCGGCCTCCAGCGCTAGCTGAACTCTCGGTCTCACCCTGGTAGTAAGGTCCCCCGACGAGGACCGGGCCGCTTCGGCCCGAGGGAGATTGGCCTGGTGCGCTGCTCGCGCTGCTCGTCCGGCAACCCCGACGAGGCGAAGTTCTGCTCGACGTGCGGCGCGCCGATCCAGACGTCGCGCGCCGCCGAAGGGGAACGCCGCGTCGTCACGATCCTGTTCTGCGACGTGAAGGGCTCGACGACGCTGGCCGAGTCGATGGACCCCGAGGACTGGGGCGACATCATGGCGGGTGCGTTCCGCGCGCTCACCGGACCGATCGAACGCTACGAGGGCACCGTCGCCCGGGTGATGGGCGATGCCGTGCTCGCGTACTTCGGTGCCCCGCTCGCCCACGAGGACGATCCGGAACGCGCGGTGCTCGCGGCGCTCGAGATGCGCCGCGACGTTGGTGTGTACGCGGCACGGCTGCGGGCGGAGCGCGGGATCGCCGAGCTGCCCGTGCGGATCGGCATCAACACCGGCCTCGCGGTGCTCGGTGACGCATCCGGCACCGGCATCGAGTACACGGCCATGGGCGACGCGGTGAACGTCGCGGCGCGCCTCCAGACAGCCGCCGAGCCGGGCACGATCGTGATCGGCGACGCGACGCGGAAGCAGGTGGAGCCGTTCTTCGAGCTGCGCCCGCTCGGCGCTCTCGAAGTGAAGGGTCGCAGCTCGCCGGTCGCGGCGTTCGAGGTGCTCTCGCGCCGCGCAGCCGCGATCCGCACCCGCGTCCCCTTCGTCGGGCGTGAACGCGAGCTCGTGGCCATGCGTGAGGCTTTGACGGACGTACGCGCGGGACGTGGCCGCATCCTCGCGATCGCCGGCGACGCGGGCATCGGCAAGAGCCGACTCATCGACGAGTTGCGGACGCAGTGGTCGGCCTCGGGCGGCGGACCATGGTCAGAGGCACGCGGACAGTCGTATGGCGCGGTCCAGCCCTACGGCATCATCCGCCAGCAGATCCTGAGCGCCTTTGGTGCGATCGAGGACGAGAGCGCCGCCGCGATCCGCGAAAAGGTCGAGCGTGGCCTCGCCGGCGCGGACCTCGAGGCGGGCGCCGTCGAGGTCATGCTGGCGGTGCTCGGCCTGGTGCCGGATCCGGCCATGTCGGGCGAGGCACTGCGCGACGAGATCGGGCGGATCACAGAAGGGCTCGTGCGCTGGAAGTACCGGGACGGACCGGGGGTCAACGTCTATGACGACCTGCACTGGAGCGATCCGGCCTCCATCGAGCTCCTCACACGCCTGCTCCCGCTCGCTGACGAGCTGCCGGTCCTGTTCGTTCTCGCCTACCGACCGGATCGCGAGTCGACCGCCTGGCGGCTGCGCCAGCGTGCTGAGACGGACCTGCCGCATCTCTGGACGGAGCAGCAGCTCGGTCCGCTGAGCGCGGAGGAGAGCGCGAGCCTGCTGGACGAGCTTGTGCCCGGGGACAAGGTCACGGGAGCACGGCGCACGCAGCTGCTCGACAAGGCCGAAGGGAATCCGCTCTTCATCGAGGAGCTGGCCCGCGCGATCGCGGATGCCGGCACGACGGACGTGCCCCTGCCGGAGTCGGTCCACGCCCTCGTCGCGGCGCGCATCGACCGGCTGGAGGAGCCGGCCCGCCAGACGCTGCAGGCCGCCGCGGTGATCGGCCGCACGTTCGGCTACCGGGTCCTGCGTGCGGTCGCGGGGATGGACGGGCAGCTCGACCGCCAGCTTTCTACCCTGCAGCGCCTCGATCTTGTGCGCGAGACCGGGCGAGAGCCGGAGCGCCGCTTCAGCTTCCGGCATGCGCTCACGCAGGAGGCCGCGTACCGCGGGATGCTGCAGCGCCGGCGCCGCGAGCTGCACCGCCAGGTCGCCGAAACGCTGCTCGCGCTCTACGCGGATCGCCTGGACGAATTCGCGGCCGAGACCGGCGCGCACTTCGCCGAGGCAGGCGACCCCCGCGCGGTCGAGCACCTCGCGCATGCCGGCCAACGGGCGCTGCGGCTGTACGCGCTCGATGACGCCGTAGCGACGTTGTCCCGCGCGCTCGAGCTCGCGCGCGCGACCGAGGCTGCCACGACGCCGCTGTCGCCGATCTACATCTCGCTCGCGCGGACCCACGAGCTGAAGGGCGATTTCGCGACCGCGCTCGCCCTGTACGACGAGATGGAGCGCGCCGCGCAGAAGGGTGGCGACGTCGACATGGAGCTCGCCGCGGTCGCCCGCCGCGCCGGGATCCTCGCACCGCCCACCTCCACGCGCGATCTCGAGCGGGCCGAGCGGGAGCTGAAGGCGGCCGTCCCGCGTGCGCGCGAGCGAGGTGACCGCGCGGCCCTCGCGCGGATGCTCTGGGCAGACATGCTCGTGCTCTCCTGGCGCGGCGATCCTGATGAGGCGCGACGGATCGGCAGCGAGGGGATCGCCCTGGCGCGCGAGGTCGGTGACAAGGAGATCCTCGCGTTCCTGCTGAACGACCACAGCCGCGGCTGGACCCAGAGCGGACACAGCGCCGCGGGCATCGAGGAGGGCGCAGAGGCGGTCGCGCTCTTCCGCGAGCTCGGCAACCGCGCGATGCTCACCGACGCGCTCTCGACGCAGGCCATGGCCCGCTTCATCCTCGGCGAGGTCGACGCGGTCGTGCGGCTTTCGGACGAGGCGTTCGCGATCGCCGACGCCATCGGGAATCCCTGGGGCCGCGCGTTCGCGCTGTTCCTGCGCGTCGCGACGGAGTTGGAACGCGGGGACTGGGGACGCGCGATCGAGCTTGGCGAGACCGCCATGCGCGAGGGTGCGAAGGCCGGCTTCATCGCGGTCGGCATCTGGCCGCGCACGGACCTGGCACTTGCCTACGAGCTGTCGGGCGCACCGGACAAGGCCGACCTGCACCTGGCCGCGGCACTCGAGGCCGCCACGACGAAGATGACCGACTGGCTCCCCGTGGTCGTCGCGCGCCGGGCGGCGATCGCGGCCCGGCGCGGCGACCTCGCGACGGCGCGACGGCTGTGGGCGGAGTCGGAGGGCCTACCGAAGTCGGCGCCGTTCTTCGATCAGTTCGCGCTCGACCTGCCGCAGACGATCGTGCGCCTCGCCGAAGGCGACGCCTTGGGTGCTCGCGACGCGGCGCGGGCGGCGCGCGATGCGCACGTCGCCTTGAAGGTCAGGCCGTACACCGCGGACTTCGACGTGGTCATCGCTGATGCGTCGATCCGGCTGAACGATCTCCCGGCCGCGGCCGAGGCGCTCGAGCGCGGCCTCGTCGAGGCACGCGCGCTCGGCTCGCAGCGGGTGCTGTGGGACCTGCTGGTCCTGGCGGCCCGTGTCGCGGATCTCCAGGGCGACGCGGTCGCCGCGGATG
>JBKJTV010000048.1:0-3652 GCA_046589985.1 Candidatus Limnocylindria bacterium
AAGGAGAACAGGCCATGAACGCGCGAACGACGCAGGTCCTCATCGGTGCGATCGCCGCGATCGCGCTCTTCGCGGGCGGGTTCGCCGTCGGGCGGACCCTCGCTCCCGCGCCGGCGACCGACGCGGTCGCGACGAATGTCCCGGCCGGCGCGAACGCATCGGCGCAGGCGGCGCGTCGCGCTGCGGGAGGCGCGGCCGGCGGTCAGGGCGGGCTCGCGGGACAGGCGACGGTCGGCCGGGTCATCTCGGTGAACGACGGCTCGATCACGATCGAGGTGCGCGCGCCGGGGGCGGCCGGCGCCACGCCGGCGACGACGTCGGCGATCGCGCTCGTTGGCAGCGACACGCGCCTGCTCCGCACCGTCGAGCAGGAGATCAAGCTCGCCGACCTGAAGGCCGGCGATCAGGTGACGGTCCTCGGCACGACCGACGCGACGACCGGGACAGTGAGTGCGAGCGCGGTGCTCGTCGGCGGCAACGCGCTGCAGCAGGTCTTCGGCGGCCAACGGCCGGGGGCCGGCGGTGCCGGGCGTGTCCCGGGAGCAAGCCCGAGCGCAAGCCCGCGCTAGCCAGCGCGTCGTCGGCTGCTGCTTAGATCGGCTGGAAGCGGGAGAGGAGCAGCCCGAGCGAGAGCAGCGCGCCGACGAGCAGGTGCAGGCGGCTCGTCCCCGCGAGCGCCGCGTTCAGCTCGCGGCCCTCGCGATGGGAGACGGTGTCGCCGAGCTTCTGCGCGAGCGGTGCGGTGAGCAGCACCAGAAAGACCGCGAACGGAAAGACCTCGAGTGCCCAAGCGAGGAGCGGCACGACGTACGCGACCGCCAGCAGGATCGAATACCAGACGCGGGTCCCCATCCGGCCGAGCATCACGGCGAAGGTGTGCTTCCCGACCGCCCGGTCCTGCTCGAGGTCTCGCAGGTTGTTCACCACGAGGATCGCCGTGACGATGCACGCGACCGGGATCGCCGCCCACCATGCCGCCGCCGAGACCGTGCCAGAGTGCAGGTAGTCCATCGTGACGACGGGGACGATCCCGAAAAAGATGAAGCACACGAGATCGCCCAGGCCGTGATAGCCGAGCGGCCACGGGCCGCCGGTGTAGAGCACGGCCGCTGCGATCGAGGCGAGCCCCACGACGAGCACGGGCAGACCGCCGACGGTCAGAAGGTAGACGCCGAACACGGCGGCGAGCGCGAACGAGGTCGCCGCGGCCGCCTTCATCGCGCCCGGCGTGACGAGGCCGAGCGCGGTCGCGCGCGGTGGCCCAAGTCGCTCGGGGGTGTCGGCGCCCCGGATATGGTCCGACACGTCGTTCGCGTAGTTCGCCCCGATCTGGATGAGGAGCGACGCGAGGAGCGCGGCGAGGAGCACGTCCGGCCGGAAGGCCCCGTGCGATGCGGCGGCCGCGGAGCCCACGAGGACCGGCACGACGGCAGCCGACAACGTCTGCGGGCGCGCCGCTGCGAGGAAGACGCGCGCGCTCACGCGCGCGGCCGGAGGCGCTCCGTCCAGGCTACGAGCGCGGCGACGAGCTCCTTCACCTGCTGTCGCGTCCGCTCGTCGCTGAGCGCGCCGGAGCCGTCGAACTTCTCCTTGCCCATCGCGACGTAGACCCAGGGCGACTGCAGGGCCAGCGCGTCGACGTACGTGAGCGACTGGCGGAGTTGGAGCTGCGCGCGGGTCGTCCCCCAGGGCCCGGTCGAGGCGCCCATCATCGCGACCGGCTTCTGCTTCAGGACCGACCGTCCGGCGGGCCGCGAGGCCCAATCGAAGGCGTTCTTCAGCGCACCCGGAAGGCCCCAGTTGTACTCGGGGGTCGCGATGAGGACCGCATCGGTCGCGCGGATCCGCTCCTTCAGCGCCTGCACCGGGTCAGGGTCACCCTGTGCCTCGACGTCCTCGTTGAAGAGCGGGATGTCACCGAGATCGATGATGTCGATGGTCGTGCCGTCCGGCGTGAGTCCCTGTGCGGCGCGCAGCAGGCTGCGATTGAGCGAGTCTTTCCGCAGGCTGCCGCAGATACCGAGGATCTTCATCTCGTTGCCCCCATTGTCCTGATCGCCTCATCGCGCACGAGCGAGCGGATCTCGTCCCGGAGCGCGTGGAAGCGCGGTGTGGCCATGATGTCAGGCGCGCGGGGACGCGGCAGGTCGACGACGAGCTCACGCTTGATCCGGCCGGGCCGCGCGGTCATGACGAGCACGCGGTCTGCGAGGAACACCGCCTCGTCGAGGTCGTGCGTCACGAAGAGGACCGTCCGGCGATCGCGCTCCCAGATCCCGGTGAGGAACTCCTGCATCAGCCCGCGTGTCTGCGCGTCGAGCGCGCCGAATGGCTCGTCCATGAGCAGGACGTCGCTGTCGAGCGCAAGGACGCGCGCGAGCGCGACGCGCTGCCGCATTCCACCGCTCAATTCAGCGGGATAGCGTCGGCGGAAGTCACGCAGCCCGACGCGGTCGAGCAGCTCCTCGATCTTCGCTCGCACTGTCACGCTCGCGACACCGGCGACGCGCAGTCCGAAAGCGATGTTGTCCTCGACACGGAGCCAGGGGAACAGCGCGGTGTCCTGGAAGACGACGGCGCGGTCGGGACCCGGACGGTCCACCTCCTTGCCGCCCACGGTCACGGTGCCTGTGGTCGGACGGGTGAAGCCGGCGATGAGGTCGAGCGCTGTCGTCTTCCCGCAGCCCGACGGCCCGAGCAGCGTCACGAACTCCCCCTCCGGGACGGTAAAGGTGCAGTCGTCGAGAGCAGCGACGGCGTCGCTCCCCGAACCGAAGACCTTCGCGACGCCGCGCAGCGCGATCTCAGCCACGGAGCGTGCCGAGCCGGTTCCACGCAAGGACGCGCCAGCGGACGAGCAGGATGAGGCGGTCCGAGAGGAAGCCGAGCAGCCCGATGCTCGCCATCGCCGCGAGCATCACGTGCGGCGCGAAGAACTGAGAGGCGTCGAAGAGCAGGTAGCCCAGACCGGATCGCACGCCGACGAATTCGGCGATGACGACGAGCACCCAGGCGATGCCCATCGAAAGGCGCAGGCCCGTGAAGATCGCGGGCAGCGCCGCGGGCACGATGACCCGCGTCACGCGCTGCGGAGCGCTTGCTCCCATCATCCGCGCGCTGCGGACGAACGACGGCGGGATCTGGCGCACGCCGTACGTCGTGTTCACGACCGTCGGGAAGAACGCGGCGAGCGCGATGAGGTACACGGCCGCCTGACCGCCGAAGCCGAAGATGAGGAGCGCGATCGGCAGGAACCCGGTGATCGGGATGTTGCGCAGCACCTGGATGGTCGGGTCGACCAGGCGCTCGAACCCGCGCGAGAGGCCGATGCCGAGACCGATCGGAATGGCGAGCGCGGCCGCGAGAGCGAAGCCGGCGTAGACCCGGACGATGCTCGCGCTCGCGTGATCCGGCCAATCGCCGCTGTAGCGACCCGCGGCGCCGCTGTTCGCGAAGACGAGGTCGAGGAGCGTCGCGCCGACCTCGCCCGGCGTCGGGAGCAGCTGCTCGCGCACGAGCCCGCTTACCACGGAGACGTGCCAGATGACAAGGAGGACCGCCGGAAGTGCTGTGTAGGTCAGGAGCTCGCGGGCGCGCTCACCACCTGCCGACATCGGCCACTGGCTTCCCGGCGGCCCTGGCGAGGAACGAG
>JBKJTV010000089.1:0-3869 GCA_046589985.1 Candidatus Limnocylindria bacterium
ACCGCGTCCTTCAACGTCCGCGTGCCCGAATCCACAGGGCGCACCTCGGCACCCAGGAGCTTCATCCGGAAGACGTTCGGCGCCTGGCGCCGCATGTCCTCGGTCCCCATGTACACGGCGCATTCGAGGCCGAGGGGCGCGCACGCGGCAGCGCTCGCGACCCCGTGCTGCCCGGCGCCGGTCTCCGCGACGACGCGGTGCTTCCCCATCCGCATCGCGAGGAGCGCCTGGCCGACGGCGCTGTTTATCTTGTGCGCACCGGTGTGCGCGAGGTCCTCGCGCTTCAGGAGCACACGACCGAGGCCGACCTCCGCGGCGAGCCGCTTCGCGTCGGTGAGCGGCGTCGGGCGGCCCACCCAGTCGCGCAGGAGGCGATCGAGCTCCGAGCGGAACGCCGGGTCGGCCCTGGCCGCGTCGTACGCGGCCTCGAGCTCCCCGACCGCGGGCATGAGCGTCTCAGGCACGAACTGCCCACCAAATTCGCCGAAGCGCCCAGTTCCCGTCATCGCGCCGTCGCCGCGGGTCGCTCCGCCTGCGCGAGCTCGCGCACCAGCGTCGCCGGGTGTGACGCGCGCATGAGCGCGGTGCCGACGAGGATCGCGTCGACGCGCACCGGCAGCTCGGCGAGGTCCGCGGCCGATCCGATCCCCGACTCCGCGACGAAGAGCTGTTCCGGTCGCACGAACGTGTGGAGGAGCCTGGCGCGCGAGCGGTCGATGATGGAAGGGTCCCGCAGATCGCGCGCGTTCGCGCCAACGATGCGGGTGCCGGTGCGGACCGCGCGTCCGAACGCCGTGGGCTCGTGCGCCTCGACGAACGCCTCCATCCCGAGGGCCTCGGTCGCGCGGATGAGCGCAGCGAGACGCTCGTCGTCGAGCGCCTCCGCGATGAGCAGCACGGCGTCCGCGCCGGCGGCGCGGGCCTCGCGCACCTGGTACTCGTCGACGATGACGTCCTTGCAGATGACGGGGATCTTCACGGCAGCTCTCACGGCGCGGAGGTCGTCCAGCGAGCCGCCCCAGTGCAGCGGCTCGGTGAGCACCGAGATCGCCGTCGCACCCGCGCTGGCATAGACGAGCGCGAGCCCAGCGGGATCGAGGCCCGGCCCCGCAAGCACGCCGCTCGCAGGCGAGATCCGCTTCACCTCGGCGATGACCGCCAAGTGATCCGGTCGCCGTCGCGAGATCGCCGAAGACAGCGAGCGCGGCGTCGGCGCGTGCGTGACGTCGACCGCCTGGGCAGGCACTCGCGTCCTGGCCTGAAGGACGTACGCGGTCCGTTCGGCCACGACCTCATCGAGGAACGTCGTCATGCTGGCGCCGCGAGGCGCTGCGTCGTCGCGACGAGCTTCTCGAGACGCTGCTTCGCCGAGCCGTCGTCGATCGCCTTTGTCGCGAGCGCCACGCCTTCCTTCACGTGTGCGGCGACACCCGCGACGTACAGAGCCGCTCCCGCGTTCAGGAGGACCGCCGTGCGCGTCCCGCCACGCACGCCGCCGAGGACCTTGCGCGCCATCTCAGCGTTCAGCGCGCGGTCACCGCCGCGGATCTCGTCGAGGACCGCCGGCTGGAGGCCGACCTCCTCCGGCGCGATCGTGCTCTCGCGGATCTTGCCGTTGCGTACCTCCCAGGTCATGGTCGGCGCGGAC
This sequence comes from Candidatus Limnocylindria bacterium, assembly GCA_046589985.1. Lineage (GTDB taxonomy): Bacteria > Chloroflexota > Limnocylindria > P2-11E > P2-11E > JACDAF01. Next base: position 1,649 of record JBKJTV010000089.1, read on the forward strand.
GGGCTCACCTCATCGAGGACACCGCCACCGTGAACGACGAGCGCAAAGTCGGTGCCGAGCTCCAGCAGGACACGCGCGATCGTCTCCCCGAGGGCCGACGACGGGACGCCGAGCAGCTGGCGCCGCACGCCGGCGGGATTCGCGAGCGGGCCGAGGATGTTGAAGATGGTGCGGATGCCGAGCTCGCGCCGGACCGGGGCCGCGTGCCGCATCGCCGGGTGGTAGCGGGGGGCGAACATGAACCCGAGGCCGACCTCGTCGAGACACGTCGCGACGCCGGACGGGCCGAGGTCGATCGCGACGCCGAGCTCCTCGAGGACGTCGGCGCTGCCGCAGGCGCTCGAGGCCGCGCGGTTGCCGTGCTTCGCGACGCGCGCGCCGGCCGCGACCGCGACGATCGCCGCGACGGTCGAGATGTTGAAGGAGTTCGAGCGGTCGCCCCCGGTGCCGCAGGTGTCGATCGCGTCCGGCGGGGCGTGCACCTTGACCGCGGCGTCGCGGAGCGCCGAGGCGAAGCCCGCGATCTCCTCCACGGTCTCGCCGCGCAGGTGCATGACGGCGAGGAGCCCACCGAGCTGCGCAGGCGTGGCTTCGCCGGTCATGACATGGCTCATGGCGGCACACGCGTCGTCGCGGGAGAGCGTGTCCCCGCCGGCAACGGCGATGAGCGCTTCCTTCAGATCCAACGCCGCACCTCCAGAAATACATAAGCCCCCGCCCGGATCGGGACGAGGGCTCGTGGTGCCACCCGACGTCGGCCGCACATCGCTGCGCGACCCTCTGCTTCCGCCTGCGCGGAACGCCCCTGGATAACGGAGGGCTTCCGGCCACCCCTTGCCCCATCTGGGGTTCGGAGCGGCGTCTCGCGGGGCCCATTTCGCGCCGGTCCGCCGTCCCCGCTCCCACCGCCCGGGGTCGCTCTTTTCGGCGTATTCCGGCCTATTCGTCCCGCTCGAACGACTCTTGCATGGATGGTAACGCCTCGCGCTCTGCTCTCGGCAAGCACGCGTCGATATTGCTGCCGGAAACGGGCGCGCGCGGCACTTTTCTACGATTTGGAGAGATGGCTATGCGAATCGTCCAACCGCTTGGTCGCCCGCTCGGCCCGATGGCCGTGCGGTCCACGCTGCCCACACACCCGCCGGCCAAGGTGCGGGAGGTCCTCCGCGGGCTGCCCACGGCGACGGGCTATCGCGTGACCGTGAAGCCGCTCCGCTACCGGACCCGGCCGCACCTCCAGGCGTTCACGTTCTGGGACCACCCGGAGATCCTCATCCAGGTCCCGGAGCCGTTCCGACCGTTCCGCGAGCTCGTCGATCTCGGCGCTCAGGGTTCGCCGATCGTCCCGTTCCGGAACCGGCGGGAGGTCATCCGCTTTCTCTATCTCCACGAGTTCTGCCACTGGTGGCTCTACCTGCTCCACGGCTGGGGCACCGCCGCCGAGGTCGCCTGCGACCGTTACGCCTTCACGAACTACCGCCGCACCGGCCTCGTGCTGCCTCCGGAGATCCGCTGGCGGGGTGACCGCGCGGCCTAGGCTCCCCGCACGAGCGCTCCGGCGCGAGCACGTTCCGCGAGATAGCGCGCGAATCGGGCGTGGGGATCGAAGCCGACGAGCGCCGGTGCGTCGGTCACGAAGTTCGAGAGCGCATTCACGTCGTAGACGTACGGAAGGCCATCCCCCTCGTTGACCAGGTATTCGACGCCGCCGACATCCAGGTGGCCTTCCTTCGCGATACGCAGGACCGCATCGATCATGTCGCCCGGTGCATCGAACGCCTCGATCTTCAGGGCTTTCTTCGCGGGCGCGTCGACGACGCAGTTGTCGAATTCCGCGGGGTCGGGCACCTGACAGATGTCGGCGGGGCACAGGTTGAAGTCCTGCTCGCGATCGTTCGTGATGCGGATCGCGTAGAGATACTCGCCATCGAGGAACTCGACGCGGACGATCGCGCCGCCGGCCGGCTCGAGGTACTCCTGCACGAGGACGGTGCCGTCTGGCCCGAGATCGAGCTCGCTCGCGGCCGCAGCCAGGGAGTCGATGTCGTCGAAGCGACGCATGAGCGCCCCCGAGCCGCCGACGTTCGGCTTCACGATGACCGGGAATCGCAGGCCGCGGGCACCCTCGACCAGCCGCAAGACGTCGTTCGCCAGGTGCGTGCGCGGCGCGCGCACGCCCAGACGGTGAAGGAGCAGGAGCTGGAGCGCCTTCGAGGTCTCG
>JBKJTV010000140.1:0-4919 GCA_046589985.1 Candidatus Limnocylindria bacterium
CGAACACCGGTCCCGTGTTCACGATCGCGCGAAGCTGTTCGGCGAGCTCCGACAGTCGCAGGACCGGCGGGTCCCCGGGCGCACGGAGCATGTCTTCGAGCTCGGCGGCAAGCTCCGATCCTTCGGGAAGGCCGAACGTGCCGAGCGATCCGCGAAGCTTGTGTGCGCCGACCCTGGCCGCGGCCCGCCGCTCATCGTCGAGCGATCCGGCGAGCAGCGCCGCGCCGGCTGCGTCGATCGCGTCAAGTCGCTCACGCAAGGCGGCCTGGCTCGAGAGCCAAACGCGCGCGATCAGCGCGGTCATCTCGCCGACGTTGGTCACTACAGCGCGCGCTTCTTCAGCTCGAGGTAGCGGCCGATCGCGGCGGCGGTGAGCCGGTCGGCGGGGACATCGAGCACGTGCACTCCGCGCTGGCGGAGCGTGGCCAGCGCCCTCGCCCGTGCGTCGCGAACGTCCTGCGCGACCACTCTTTCATAGAGGTCCTTTGTCGACGCCGGCAGCCGTGCGGCGACCTCGCCGAGGCGCGGGTCGCCGAGGAGGCAGCAGAGCACGAGGTTCGAGCCGGCGAGCCGCGTGACGGCACCGACCAGCGCGCGTGAGGCCACGTCATCGACGAGGTCGGTGAAGAGAACGACGAGGGCCCGCCGCGAGGTGCGGCCGCGCAGGAACGCGAACGCGGCGCGGTAGTCGGTCTCGGTCGTGGTGACCTCGAGCCGCCGCAGCTCCTCGGTGACGCGGAGGAACTGCCGGCGCCCGCGGCGCGGCACCAGGTACGAGCGGACGGTGTCGGAGAAGCCGAGGAGCCCGACCTCGTCGCCCTTGCGGTCGGCGACGTACGCGAGCATGAGCGCGGTGTTCACGGCGTGGTCCAGCTTCGTGAGCTCGCCAAGCGTGCTCGCCATCATCCGGCCCGCGTCGAGGAGCACGAGCACGCGCTGTTGGCGCTCGGCCTCGTACTCGACGCTGATCGGGCGCCCCCGGCGCGCCGTCGCGGTCCAGGAGATCGACCGCGGATCGTCGTCCGGTTCGTACTCGCGCAGGCGCTCGAACGCGCTGCCTGCGCCGGCCATCCGGCTGCGCCGCTGTCCGCTTTCGTAGGCGAGCCCTCGCCGCAGCGTCACCTCGTAGCGGCGGATCTCGCGCAGGTCCGGATACACGTTCGCCGGAGCGTCCCTGTCCACGCGCTGCTGGCGCTCTACGAGACCGAGCGGGCCGCGCACGCGGGCGTGCAGCGCTCCGAAGCGATAGCTCCCGCGGAACCGTGGGCGCGCGACGTATTCGAGCGTCGTCTCGCCGAGCGGCGGCAACCGCGCAGCGAGCACCCGCCGGTCGACGACGAATGACGCGGGCGCTTCGTCGCGCACGCGCACCTCGAGGCGGCCTGCGCGCGGGGAGCGCACCCGCACCCGCACCGTGTGCGGTGCGCCGATGGAGAGCTGCGGCGGCGCCTCGCGTTCGAGCTCGCCCGCCCGGAGCCGTGGCGTCGCCCGGGCATCGATGACCGCGAGCGCAACGGCGCCCAGCGCGACGGCGATCCCCGCGGCGATGAGTGCCAACGACACGTCGCCGAGCGCTGTGAGCAGCACCGCGACGAAGAGGAGCGCGAGGAGTCGGGGCCGGGGCAGCACCGCGCTAACAGCGGTCCTGCCGGGCGGAACCCGCGATCGTCTGCGCGTCGGTGTCGGGGGTTCCCTCCGCAGAGGGGCCCGACACCGGGAAGCGCAGACGACCGGGTTCCGCCGAGGGCGTGTCGGTCACTAGCGAGGCACGTCGAGGCGGGCCAGGACGCGGCGGAGCGCCGCATCAGCATCGAGCCCTTCGATCTCGGCCTCCGCCTTCAGGATGACGCGATGCCGGAGCGTCGCGGGGGCGAGCGCCTTCACGTCGTCCGGCGTGACGAAGTCGCGCCCGTCGAGCGCCGCGGAGGCCTTCGCCGCGCGCAGGAGGTGGACCGCGGCGCGCGGGCTCGCGCCGAGCAGGACGTCCGGCGAGCGGCGCGTCTCCGCGGCGATCCGGATGACGTAGTCGAGCACAGAGTCCTCGACCGTCACGGCGTTCGTCTCGTCACGCAGGTCGTCGAGCCAGCCGCCCGGCAGCGGCTCGAGCGACGCGATCTCGGACACCGGCTTGCCACGGTCGTGCGCACGAAGGATCGCGCGCTCTTCCTCGTGATCGGGGTACCGGGTGAGCGACTTGAAGAGGAAGCGGTCGAGCTCCGCCTCGGGGAGCGGGTAGGTGCCTTCGTACTCGACCGGGTTCTGGGTCGCGAGGACGAGGAACGGATCCGGCAGCTGGTGCGCGTCACCCTCGAGCGTGACCTGACGCTCCTCCATCGCTTCGAGCAGGGCAGCCTGCGTCTTCGCGGGCGCGCGGTTCACCTCGTCGGCGAGCACGACGTTCGCGAAGATCGGGCCGCGCCGGATGCGGAACGCGCCCGTCGAGAGCTCATAGACCGAGGTACCGACGATGTCGCTCGGCATGAGGTCAGGTGTGAATTGGATCCGCTTGAAGGTACCGCCGACGAGATGAGCGATCGTCCGCGCCAGCAGCGTCTTCGCCGTCCCCGGCACGCCCTCGATGAGCAGGTGTCCGCCGAGGGCGAGCGAGAGGAACGCGAGACGGATCGTCTCGTCCTGCCCGACGACGACGCGGTGCACTGAGGCGCCGAAGCGCCCATAGAGGTCCCTCGCGGTCACGGCTGACGCTCCAAGACATCGCGCACCTTCGCGACGATACGCAGGAGCTGGTCGTCGCGCGGGCCGCGCAGGATGGCGTCGTCGAGAGCGACCGCCTGTGCGGCACGTGCCGGATCGCTGCGCGCGATCAGGGCTATGACCTCGTCGAATGGCGTCGCCGGATCGAGGCCGGACTGTCGCGCCAACCCGAGGCGCAGCTCCTCACGCGCGCGACGGCGCGGGATCTCCCGGTGACCGGAGCGGCGCACCAGTCCGCCGAAGCTGCGCACGAACTCGAGGCTCGACCGCGGCGGCCGCGGGTCGAGCGGCAGCGGCGGGCCGAGCCGACGTCCGTTCACCGCGAGGAACGCGAGCGTGAGCGCGCCGGCCAGGATGAGCGCGCGGCCGGGCCAGGAGCCGGTGAGGACCGCCAGCGCATCCGGCGCGGCGCGCACGCCATGGTGGAACTCGTCGAAGGCGACGACGCGCCCGGGCACCGCGGCGCCCGCGAGCGCCAACGCGAGCCGCGCATTGTCCGCCGATCCGATCGTGCCGTTCAGGAACGGCGCGAGCGTGCCGACCCCGTACACGGTCCCGCTGCCCTCGCGGGTCGCGACGATGAACGGCGTCGCGCCATCGGTCGCCAGGGTGGTGCCACCGGGGCTCGCGTCGAGCGCGATGCCGACGTCGACCAGCAGGCGGCGCACCGGCGGGGCTGCGAGCGCGATGCTCGCGATCTCGTGCTCGCCCGGCCGGACCGTCGCCCCAGCGCGCCGGATCCCGAACGCACCGAGGAGCGAGCGCTCCGTCAGTGCGAGGTCGCTCGCCACGACGAGCGTGCCGCCCTTCCGCAGGTGTGCGCGCAGCGCGGCGAGCTCGGCTGGCGCGAGCTCGTCCGTCGCGCCGAGGATGAAGACGGCATCGACACCCTCGGGAATGACGAACCGGTCGCTCTGCAGGCTCGTTGTCCGGACGCCATTCGCCTCGAGATAGCGCCGCAGCACGGTGGCCCCACCCGGACCCTCGTCGTAGATCGAGGCGGAACGGGAGAGTCCGCTCTCGTCGCTCGTGCCGGCCGTGAGGATCGTGAGACCGATCGCCGCGCCGAACAGCGCGATCGAAAGCAGGGGAAGGATGCGGGACCTCATCCGGCCACCCGCACCGCGAGCGAGCGCGCGCGCGCGGCGTCGGCTGGCGCCGCATCCCGCAGGCCGAACCAGATCGTCTCGTGCAGACCGAACAGCTCGCGCAGGTCTTCGACGTGCGCCACCGCTGCGGCAAGGGTGAGCAGCTCGCGATCCGTGAGCGCGGGATCATCCGGGAGCGCGTCGCGGGACAGGAGGGCCGCGAGCGCGTACAGGTAGAGCGCGTGGATCGCATCGCGCGCACGACCCCCGCGGAGGGCCTCATCCGCCTGTCGCAGGCGATCGGCCGGGGCGGCACGCCGGTCCGGCTGCGCCCCTCGAATGACCGTCTCGCGTCGGAGCCGCTCACGCGTGCCGCGCGAGATGATGAGTACGAGCACGCCAGCGAGCGCGACGCCGACGATCGCGAGGGCGGGCTGGAGCACCGAGAAGTCGGGTCGCGGTGCCCAGCCGAAGAGCCGGTCGGCGATCGCGCGGGCGATCGCGAACATGGTCAGACCGGAGCTGCGGACCTGCTGCTGCTGGACGAGCTCGCGGAGCCGCGCGTCCGCCTGCTCGCCGGAGAACTCGCGCGAGGCGATATCGGCTGACTCGACCGCAGCATCGATCGCTGCGAGCGCGCCGTCGAAGTCCGACCGGGCGATCCGGTCCGCGATCGCCGCATCGGCGATACGCAGCGTCGAGCCGTCCGGCAGCCGCACGGCGGTCGTGCGGCGGACGAGCTCCTCCCCGGCACGACGGCTCGCTTCACGAGCCGGGCCGCTCTGCTGCCGCGCGGCGGCGACAAGCGAGCGCGCCTCCCGAAGCCGTGACGCGTATGCGGACGCCGCGAGCTCGTCCGCGCTCGCCTGGACCCCGCCGGCGACGACGAGGACCGCCGCCAGCGCCACAGCGGTCAGGATCCGCGCGTCAACGCCTCCGCCGCGAGCGACAGGTCGTACGCCTCGCGCCGCACGCGCGTGTCGTAGTAGAGGACCGTGAAGGTCCCCCACTGCACCGGAGCCCAGACGACGCTCGCGACGAGGTTCGCCGCCTGCTGGAGCACCGTCCGGACGAACGGATCGGCGATGAACGACGCGAGGAACACGAATGCGAACA
>JBKJTV010000222.1:0-3364 GCA_046589985.1 Candidatus Limnocylindria bacterium
GAGCCGGATCACGAGAACAGCATAGGCAATCCCGCGCGATACTCAGGTCATCGAAGCGTTCTGGTTCCAGCTCATCAACTTCGGATATCACCTCGGCCTCGCGGTCATCGTGGGAGGCGGCCTGGTCCTCGGCCTCGCCGCCGCGCCCGCGCTCTTCCGCGCGATCCCGTCGCGCTCGCTGGCGGGAACGGCGTTCGGCGAGATCCTCGCGCGGTGGGATCCGCTCGCCGTGCTCTCGGTCGTCCTGGTCGCGCTCACCGCGTTCCTGCGGGCCGTGAACTTCGAGACGCCGGACGCGCGTCACTGGGTGCGCTGGGCGCTGCTCGTGGTCATGGGTGCCGCGACGCTGTATGCGAGCGCGTGGGCCGGCCCGGTCGCCAGGCAGCTGCGCAGGCAGCTGCCGGCGTTCGACGACCTTCCGGATGGCGCGCCGCCCAGGCGCGAATTCGCGAAGCTGCACGCTGGTGCACGCCGCGCGATGAGCTTCGCCATCATCGCGGGACTCGCTGCCCTCTTCGTCAGTTAGTGTCCCGCGCCGCGCTCGACCTGCGGCTGGAGGCGCATCGCCTGTCCATCACGAAGCGATACCGCGTGCGCAACGCCGATCAGCTGGTGAAGCTCGTTGACGAAGTCGGCTTTTGCTTCGCGTTCACGCTCCGCACCGGCGACGCTCCGCTGCCCGCCGGGTTCGATCACCTCTCGACGAACGACGAGGGGCGCAAGTGGGGCTGGATGTGGGAATGGAAGGACGAGCTCGCCGCGGAGCGACGTCTGTACTACGGCACGCTGCTGGTGCGGAAGCCGACCTTCGTGTCGCTGAAGACACTTCCGATGTTCTACGCGACCTTTGGCCGCGCCGGCGAGCCCGATGATCATCTCGAGGACGTCCGCGCCGGCCGGCTCTCGGACATCTCCCGGCGCATCATCGACTTCCTCGGTGCCTCCGGCGAGACGCAGACGAAACGCATCCGGGCCGCTCTCGGCATCGTCTCGAAGGAGGGCAAGCGCGACTACGACAAGGCGATCGACGAGGTCCAACGCCTCATGTACGTCACGCGCGTGCGCGCCGTCGGCGAAGGTCGCGAGGCCTACAACTACACCTACGATCTGTTCGTCCGTCGCTACCCGGAGGCGGTGAAGCGCGCAGAGAGCATTGCGTCGCACGAAGCCACCCGCGCGCTCCTCACTCAGGCGCTGGTACTCGCCGGCGCGCTCACGGAGAAGCAGGTGACGCGGCTGTTCGAGTGGGGCGACGACCGCAACAGGCGCACCATCGAGGGCCTCGAGTCGGAGCGCAAGCTGGTGCGTAGAGAGCACGGCCGCGAGACGCTCCTCGTGCTTCCTTCGCTAGGATGAACCGCGCCCCGTGGATATCCATCAGCTCCGCTCCTGGATCTTCGAGCTCTACGAGCCGCTCGAGAACGCGCGGCAATATCTCGTTTTCGATCGGGAGCGCGGCAATCTCCTCGTAGACGCCCCGCCGATGAACGAGCGGGCGCTGCGCCTGATCCGCGGCATCGGACCGAGCTCGCTCCTGGTCGTGACGAACCGGGCACGCGCGCGCGATGCCGCGGCCTGGCGCGAGGCGCTCGGGGTGCAGATCGCAGCGCACGCGGACGACGCCGACGCGGTCGAGGGTGGCGCGGACATCACGTTCGGAGACGAGGGCGTCCTCCGGCCCGACGCGATCACGCGCCGCGTTCGCGACGGGTCCGAAGGCGGGACGGTCGTCCTGCTCCGGCGCGAGGGTGGCGTGCTCCTGGGCGGCGACCTGGACCTCGCGAGCCCGGCCGCGAAGGCACTCATGCCGCTCGAGTTCTCGGTCGTGCTCTCCGCGTCGCGCCCGCCGATCTGGAACGCCGGCAAGGATCTCCTGTCCCAGCTCCAGGACGACCCGCTGAAGCCACGCCGGCAGTTCGGGATCCTCCTGCCATCGCCGTGGGACCGTGCCTACCGCGGCCGTCTGGAGGATCAGATGACACCGAACGCGCTCATCCCGACCGACCAGACCGCGGAGCGTGAGGTCGCCATGGGCCCGACCACGCTCGTCGTATCACGCGTCACGCCAGACAAGCAGGCGCGCGCGCCACGGCCCGAGCGCGAGTGACCGCTCCCGCCAAGCGGCCGCGCAACTTCGTCGACGAGTGGGACGCGCCGGCCTCACCGACGCCGCCGACGACCGTCGCGAACCCGCCCACCGATATCCAGCGCGGCGCGCGCGATCTCCGTCCGATGTCCATCGGCTCGGGCTTCCGCGAGATAGCGATCGAGGACCTCGTCGGCGCCCCGCATGTCGATCACCGCTGGGGGGGCATCCATCTCTCGCCTGACGGCCGCGAGGTCGCGTTCTCGTGGGACCGCACCGGTGCGAATGAGATCTTCGTCGTCCCCATCCTCGGCGAGCGCATTTACCAGCTCACGGACGGGAGCGACCGCTCGGTCTGGCCGCGGTGGTCGCCGGACGGCCGCTCCATCGCCTTCCTGCGTGACTCCGGGGGTGACGAGCGTTTCCAGATCTGGCTGATGCGCCGAGATGGAAAGCGGCTGCGCCAGATCACGGAGCTGGCGACCGCGGGCCACCGGGACATCGCATGGTCGCCCGACGGCACACGACTCGCGTTCGTCTCGAACAGCGGTGGCCGGCGCTACCGCCTCGAGGTCATCGAGATCGCCACGGGCGTGCGGGCAGCGCTCACCGACGGTGCGCACGACGACCTCCTGCCGCGCTGGTCGCCTGATGGCCGCTGGGTCGTCTTCACCTCACGTCGTGACAGTGTGCGCACGAATGCCGACCTATTTGTCATCGCGAGCGGCGGCGGTGAGGCGGTACGGCTCGAGACACGCGGCGGTCAGGACGGCGAGTCCGTTGACGGCCGGTGGTCGCCCGACGGGCGCACCATCGCGTTCTCCACGAACGTCCGCGGCCGCGACGAGATCGCGCTCGCGCACCTCGACGGGACGACCGTGAAGCGCGTCGAGACCCTCACCAACACGATCTTCGACTCGACCGAGGCCTCGTGGCGGCCGGACGGTCGCGGCGTCATCTACCTGCAGGCGCGTGACTCGCAGGTCGCCGCCCGCCGCGTCTTCGCCGCGTCGCACGCCGACAGCGCGGTCGCCGATCTCCCCGGCGTGCACAGCTTCATGCAGGTCGGGCCCGACAGCGAGACCCTCGCATTCTCCTTCAGCTCTGCACGTCGGCCACAGGACGTCTGGGTCCGCCTTGGGCGCTCGGTCGCGCCGCACGCCATCACGAGCTCGCTCTCCCCGCAGGTGGATCCGGAGACCCTCGTCGAGCCAGTGCATGTGCGCTACCCGTCACCGGACGGGCGGGAGATCCCCGCCCTGCTGTACGTCCCGCACC
>JBKJTV010000080.1:0-2610 GCA_046589985.1 Candidatus Limnocylindria bacterium
CTTCGCGGGGCTCTTTCTTCGGGAAGGCTTCCCGCCGCGGCTGCTCATCGGGTCGCTCATCGCGTTCTCCGGGGCGCTCGTCATTGGGCTCGCGACGAGCGGCTTCGCGCCGAACACGGACACGATCCTCGGGATCCTCCTCTGCCTCGCTGCCGCGCTCGCGTACGCCGCCGGCGTCACGATCGAGAAGCCCGCTCTGAAGCACGCCTCCGCACTGATGGTCACCTGGCTCGCCTGCGGCGTCGGCACGCTCGTCACCATCCCCTTCGCGTCGCAGCTTGCGGCCGAGCTGCCGCTGGCAGCGGCGAGCTCGATCGCGTGGCTGGTCTACCTGGGCGTCTTCCCGACGGCGCTCGCGTTCACGACCTGGGCCTGGGCACTCGGCCGCACGAATGCGGGTCTGCTGGGGTCGACGACATACCTCGCGCCGCCGATCGCGATCGCGCTGGGCTGGGTCATGCTCGGCGAGGTGCCGCCGGCGCTGGCGATCGTCGGAGGTGCCGTCTCGATCGGCGGCGTGATCGTCGCGCGGAGCCGTCCCCGGCCGCGGCGCTAGCCGCGCCTAGACGCGGAACTGGATCCGCTCGACGTGCTCCACGATCGGTGCGAGCAATTCCCGGCGTACCCGGTCGTGCTCGGGGTCCGAGTCATAGCGGCGGTACGCCTCTTCGTCGTCGAACTCCGACACGATGGCGTACGGCGCGTTGCCGTCGCGAAGACCGAGGTCCCGCACGATCCGCCAGTCGCGCATGCCCGGGAACCGAAGCGCGCGCATTGCGGTCCCGATCGCTTCGATCCGATCTTCGGGAGTCCGCTCCTTGAACCGCACGACGACGACGCTTCGGATCACCTGTCCGAGTTTAGGTCCGCGGACACCGCTCGCGGAGCCGCACGAGCGCCCGGGCCCGCGCGCGGCAGACGCCCGATTCCGAGAGGCCGACGCGCGCTCCGATCTCTTTCAGGGTCAGGCCGCGGCCATAGGACAGGACGATGACCTGGCGCTCGAGTCGCGGCAGCGAGGGCAGCTCCCGCGCGACCTGCTCCCAGCGCTCGTCGCTCTTCGCGCGGCAGCGCGCAACGATCGGTGGCTCGGCGCCGTGCTCCATGTAGCGGTCGAGCGAGATCTCGGCCGCCGGCGTGGGGAGATCGGGGTCGAGCTCCCGGGCGGCGCGATACGCGCGCCGCGCCGATCGCGTCAGCGGGTCTCGCTCGCGCAGCGCATCGAAGATCTGGCCTCGGACCCGCTTGGCCGCGTACGCGCCGAAGGTCGCCTGGGTCCCCTCACGGTAGCGCTGCGCAGCCTGGACGAGCCCGAAGACGCCCCAGGCGATCAGGTCCTCGCGGTCCGCGCCCCGGCACCGTGGGTCGATGGCGCGCGCCGCCACCGCGCGGGCGAAGGGCAGGTGAGCGACGATGCGCTCATCGATCGTTGCGGCATCGTTCCGGACCCGTCCCAGCACGGGCGGAACATATGGATGCGCAGTGAGGGGTGTCAATATCGCGGACGTGCAGTTGTCCACAACCACGGAACGTCGCGCCCTCGCGCTGTTCGAGCGATACGAGTATCCCGGCTGGCTGCGTGAGCACAGCCTCGTCGTCGGCCGGATCGCTGACCTCCTTGCCCGCGCGCATGCTGCGTCCGGCGCGTCCCTCGATGCCAAGACCGTGACGCTCGCGGCGTACCTGCATGACATCGGCAAGAGCCCGCGCTTCGCGGGTGACCCGCGCCAACACCACGAGCTCTCGGCCATCACCCTCCGCGAGGAAGGGCTCGGCGAGCTCGCCGAGCTGGCGCGCCGCCATCCGGTCTACGCCCCCGCTGACCCTGACCTCGTGCCGCGCGATCTCGCCGAGCGGATCGTCTACTACGCCGATCGCCGCAGTGAGCGGCGCGTCGTCTCCCTCGATGAGCGTTTCGCCGGCCAGGCCGAGCGGCATCCGGACCACGCACAGAAGATCCGCGACCAGCTCGGGGCCGCGCGTGAGATCGAGCGACTGGTATTTCACGGCCTGCCGTTCGGCCCGGACGATCTCGCGGATCGTGTGCCGTGAGCGTCGATCGTGCGCGTCTCGCACGGCGCACGGCTGAGCTCTCGGCGATCGGCGGTTCGGGTACCGCAGTCACGCGGCTCGGCCTCAGCCCCGAGGAGCAGGCCGCCCGCGCTCTCGTGGGCGGCTGGCTCGCCTCCCGCGGCGCGACCACCCGCCGTGACGCGGCCGCGAATCTCGTTGCGCGCTTTGGAGGCGACGGTCCGGCGATCCTCGTTGGCTCGCACCTCGACTCCGTCCCCGAAGGTGGCCGCTTCGACGGCGCGCTTGGGGTGCTCTGTGCGGTCGAGGCGATCGAGGCGCTCCTGGACGACGGCGTGCGCTTCCGCCGGCCGGTCGAGATCGTGGGCTGGTGCGATGAGGAGGGTGCCCGGTTCGGCATCGGGCTCTTCGGCAGCTGCGCGGCCTTCGGCCGCCTGCCCCCGAACGCCGCGGCGCGCACCGATCGCGCCGGCATCTCCATCGCCGAAGCGCTGCGCGCGCTTGGCGAGTCCGGCGACCCGACGCAGGCGCTTCGGCCGAAGGACTCGCTCGCGGCGTATCTCGAGCTGCACATCGAGC
>JBKJTV010000185.1:0-2786 GCA_046589985.1 Candidatus Limnocylindria bacterium
GGCCTTCGCCGCGGTCTCCGCACGCAAGGCACCCCGCCCCAGCGAGACGACCGCCGCTCCACTCCGGACCGCGAGCGCGACCTCCTCCGCTGACAGCCCGCCCTCGGGACCGATGACGAGTGACACCGCTTCGGGATCGCGCGGTATCGCGTCGCCGAGACGAGTCACGCGCTCCTCTTCCCACGCGACGATCGTGTCGCCCTCGAGCTCCTCGAAGAGCGTCTCCCAGCGCATGACCGGAGCGATCTCGGGGACCCGCGCGCGCCGCGAGGTCTCGACAGCCTCGCGCACGATGCGCTCCCAGCGTCGTCTCCTATCGATGCTGAGCTCCCGGACCATGGAGCGCGTGGAGGTGTAGGGGACGAAGCGCGCGACCCCGAGCTGGGTCGCCGATTCCAGGACGAGCTCGCTGTGCTCGCCGCGCAGGAGCGGAAGGGCCAGCACCAGACGCACGTGCGGCTCGCTATCGGACGGCCGCCGCCGGAGCACGGCACCGGTCGCGGCCGTCGCGCTGACGCTCTCGAGCCGGTAGTCGAGCTCCTGGCCGTCGGCGAGCAGCACGATCTCATCGCCCGCTGCCAGACGGAGCACCGAAGAGATCTGGCGCGCCTGATCGGCCGAGAGTGCCAAGTCTTTGCCGACGACGAACCGGTGTGTCATCGGAGCACGAGCGAGACCCAGTCTTCACGCTGGTCGCGGGCGGTCACCCCCAGGCCGAACGCGTCGAGCGTGGCCTGCTCCTTCTCGGCGATGATGCCCGCAAGCACCAGCACGGCACCGGGGGCGAGCCTCGCCCGCAGGTCGGCCGCGATCGACTGGAGCGTCGCGGCGACGATGTTCGCGACGACGACGTCGAACGTCCCGCTCACATCGCCCGCGGAGCCCAGGGTCACCGTTGCGATGACCCCGTTGCGCTCGCAGTTCTCCCGCGCGGCACGGACCGCGAGCTCATCGACATCGATGGCCACGATCGGCGCCGCGCCGCGCTTTCCCGCCGCAATGGCAAGGATGCCCGAGCCGGTCCCGACGTCGAGGAGCGAGTGGCCGGAGAGCTCCGCATCCGACAGGACCTCGAGGCATTGCCGCGTCGTCGGGTGGAGCCCTGTCCCAAAGGCCATGCCGGGGTCGAGCTCGACGACGATCGCGTCGCCCGCATCGCGTTCGTCGGCCCAGGTCGGCCGGATGAGGAAGCGCCCGATGCGCATCGGCGTGAACGAGGCCTTCCAGCTCTCGAGCCAATCCTCTTCATCGAGCCGGCGCAGGCGCGGTCTGCCGATGGGACCGAGCCCGAAAGCCTGGAGGTGACCGAGCGCCTCGCGGACGCGCCGCACCTTGACGCGCGCAACGCGGTCGTACGGCAGGTATGCCTTGACGACCGCGTCCCCGTCATCGAGAGGCAGATCGACCGCGATGCCGTTGTAGCCGACGCGGTCGAGGATCTCGCTCACCGCCTCGACCGCCTCCGCATGGGCGGGCACCGCGATCTCGAGCCACCGCGTCCGCACCGGCTCAGTCGTTCGCGAACGCCTCTTTGATCCGGTCGAACACACCACCGTCTTCGTCCTGCTGGTCGGGCGATCCGCCGACCTCGCGGAGCCGCTGGTAGAGCTTCTTCTCGTCCTTCGACAGCGAGCGCGGCACGACCACCTCGAGGTAGACCAGCTGATCGCCGCGGCCGTTCGAACCGAGTCGCGGGACACCCTTGCCGCGGATGCGCACGAGCTGTCCGTGCTGCGATCCGGCCGGGACCTTCACCTTCGCGCGGTCGCCTTCGATCGTCGGGACCGAAGCCTCGTCGCCGAGCGCCGCCTGCGCCGGAGAGATGCGGAGGATGTGCAGGAGATCGTCGCCATCGCGGCGGAAGGCCTTGTGCTCCTTCACACGCACGAGGACGTAGAGGTCGCCGTGCGGGCCGCCGCGCATGCCGGCCTCGCCCTGCCCCTGCACGCGGAGCTGCTGGCCATCGTCGATGCCCGGCGGGATGACGAGCGAGACGCGCGGTTCCGTACGCTCGCGCCCCTCGCCACGGCACTTCGAGCACGGCTTGTCGATGGAGCGGCCGCTGCCCCCGCAGCGCGGGCACGTCGAAACGTTCACGAAGCGGCCGAAGACGGACTGCTGCACCTGTCGGACCTCGCCGCGGCCGGTACACGTCGCGCACGTCGAGATCGAGGACCCGGGCTCCGCGCCACTGCCCTCGCACCGATCGCAGGTCTCGAGGCGCGGGACGAGGATCACCTTCTCCGCGCCCCGCACAGATTCGATGAGCTCGATCTCGAGCGCCATCCGAAGGTCCGCCCCGCGCGACGGACCGCGGTCGCGGCGGCGCACATCGCCCCCGAAGAAGGTGTTGAACAGGTCGTCGATGCCGAAGCCCGCGGCGCCGTCCCCGGTCCCGAACATGTCGTAGCGCTGGCGGCGCTCGGCGTCGCTGAGGATCTCGTACGCCTCGGTGACCTCTTTGAATCGCTCGGGCGCGCCGGCCTCCGTGCTCACATCCGGGTGGTATTGGCGCGCGGCCTTACGGTACGCGCTGCGGATCGCGTCCTCCGTCGCGTCCCGCGGGACGCCGAGGACCGCGTAGTAATCCTTCTGGGGCACAGGTAGATTATCCCCGCTCGTGGACGACCTCATCCGCATCGTCGTGCAGTGGCTGCACGTGGTCAGCGGCGTGCTCTGGATCGGCGGCGGCTTCTACACGGTGCTCGTGCAGCTGCCC
Organism: Candidatus Limnocylindria bacterium; assembly: GCA_046589985.1. Taxonomy (GTDB): domain Bacteria; phylum Chloroflexota; class Limnocylindria; order P2-11E; family P2-11E; genus JACDAF01. The sequence goes on from JBKJTV010000185.1 coordinate 2,720, forward strand.
GCGCTCGCCGAGCTGCCGATGGCCGCGCGCGGCCCCGCGCTCATGTCGTTCGGGCCGCGGCAGGTCC
>JBKJTV010000214.1:0-8521 GCA_046589985.1 Candidatus Limnocylindria bacterium
ATGCTCAACGCGGCGAACCTTGCGCTGGTCGCCTTCTCGCGCCGCTTCGGCTCGACAGATGAGCGCGGCAGCGTGTTCGTCGTGTTCGTCTTCGTGGTCGCCGCCGCCGAGGTCGCAGTCGGTCTCGCCATCGTCCTCTCCGCCTACCGCACGCGGCCCGTCGTCAACGTCGACGAGGCGCATGCGATGAGAGGGTAAGTACGAGTGAGGAGCAGCTGTGCTGCGACGAACGAGTCCACCAGCCTTGAGCGTGTCTTCTCGGCGTCAGCCGAGAGATCGAGCAAGGGGTTGAGGCGTTGACCGCAGCCGAGGTCACGCAGGTGACGGGGACCTTCGTGCCGTTCGTGTGGCTCATCGCCGCGTTCCCCCTCGCGGCGTTCTTCATCAACGGGCTCTTCGGCAAGCGTTGGCTCGGCCACGCGACCGGACCGATCGCGGCAGGGGCGATCGGCGCCTCCGCGCTGATGTCGATCGGCGTCTTCATGGACGTGGCCCGAGGGGCGACGAGCACGACGGTGACCCTGTATCGCTGGATCGGCGTCGGCGACTTCTCCGTGAACGTCGCCGCGCTCGTGGACCCGCTCTCGAGCGTGATGCTCCTGGTCGTCACCATCGTGTCATTCCTCGTGCACGTGTACTCGATCGGGTACATGGAGCACGACCACGGCTTCTACCGGTTCTTCACCTGGCTCCCGCTCTTCGTGTTCGCGATGCTCATCCTGGTCCTGGCCGACAACTACCTCCTCATGTTCGTCGGCTGGGAGGGTGTGGGCCTCTGCTCGTACCTGCTCATCGGCTTCTGGTTCGAGAAGCCGGAGCCGCAGTACGCCGCAAAGAAGGCCTTCGTGATGAACCGGATCGGCGACTGGGGCTTCACGATCGGGATGATCGTCACGTTCCTGGTCTTCGGCTCGCTGAACTTCACCCAGGTCTTCGAGAAGGTCGAGATCGCCGAGCAGGGCGTGCTCGGTCTCATCTGCCTTGCCTTCTTCCTCGGAGCCACCGGCAAGTCGGCCCAGCTCCCGCTGTACTCGTGGCTGCCCGATGCGATGGAAGGACCGACACCGGTGTCCGCCCTCATTCACGCCGCGACGATGGTGACGGCGGGCGTGTATCTCGTGGCTCGCTCGACGCCGCTCTTCGAGGCCGCGGGTCCTGTCCTCATCGTGGTCGGCGCCGTCGGCGCCGTCACCGCGCTGTTCGCGGCGACCATCGCGCTCGTGCAGACCGACATCAAGCGCGTGATGGCCTACTCCACGGTGAGCCAGCTCGGCTACATGTTCCTGGCGCTCGGTGTCGGCGCGCCCATCGCCGCGATCTTCCACCTCGCGACGCACGCCTTCTTCAAGGCTCTGCTCTTCCTCGGCTCCGGCTCGGTCATCCACGCGATGGGCGGCGAGCAGGACATGCGGAAGATGGGCGGCCTCCGCCGCAAGCTGCCACTCACGTACTGGACGATGCTCATCGCCGGCGGGGCGCTCGCCGCGCTGCCGCCGCTCGCGGGCTTCTGGTCCAAGGACGAGATCGTTGGCGCGGCGTTCACCAACGGGTATCCGCTCCTCTGGGCCGTCGGCGTGTTCACCGGCGGACTCACCGCCTTCTACGTGACCCGTGCGCTCTGGCTCACCTTCCACGGCGAGGCGCGCGACCACCACCTCTACGACCACGCGCACGAGTCGCCCCGCCTGATGACGACGCCGCTCCTCGTGCTCGCGGCCGGCAGCGTCCTCGCCGGATTCATCGGGTTCCCGCCCGAGAGCGGCTTCCTCCATCGCTTCCTGCCGCCGGCCATCTATGTCCATGGCCACGAGGCGCACGCCCCGGAGCTCGCGGTCATTGCCGCGCTCGCCGCGGCGAGCGTGTTCGCCGGCCTCGTCGGGATCTTCATCGGGCTCTCGATGTACGCACGCCGTCGACCCGACCCGGCCGCGGTCCGCCGCGCGGCGGGGCCGATCTATCGGATCTTCGCGAACAAGTACTACGTTGACGAGCTGCTCGACCGTCGCTTCGTCGACCTCTCGCGCGCATTCGCCGGCGCGGCGTGGGCGTTCGACGCACACATCGTCGACGGCATCGTGAACCGCATCGGCTGGGCCTTCGGGCTCACCGGCGCAGGCCTTCGGCGTCTCCAGACAGGGATCGTCGGGAACTACGCGCTCTCGATCATGGCCGGCCTTCTTGCGATCATCGCGCTCTACGGCGGTTACGCGATAGGGATCATCCGGCGATGAGCTTCGACAACATCCTCACGCTCCTCGTGGTCATCCCGCTCCTCGGGCTCATTCCGCTCTTCGTCTTCTGGCGCGACGCACGCGCGGCGAAGCAGGTCGCCATCATCACGACCGCGGTCGAATTCGCGGTGTCGCTCGTGATGCTCGCGCGGTTCCAGGTCGGCGAGGCGGGATTCCAGCTCACGGAGTCGGCGCCATGGATCCCGAGTCTTGGGATCCGCTACGAGCTCGGGGTCGACGGCATCTCTGTGCTCCTCGTCGTGATGACGACGCTCCTCACCCTCATCTCGGTCGCGTACTCGAGCGGGGGTGTCATCAAGCAGCGCGTGAGCGAGTTCATGGCCGCCTTCCTGTTGCTCGAGGTCGGCATGGTCGGCGTGTTCCTGGCGCTCGACCTCTTCCTCTTCTACGTGTTCTTCGAGCTGATGCTCGTGCCGATGTATCTGATCATCGGGATCTGGGGCGGCCAGCGGCGCGTCTACGCAACGCTGAAGTTCGTCATCTTCACGCTCGCAGGCTCACTGCTCATGCTCGTCGGCATCATCGCCGTGTACCTCGCGAGCGGTGAGCTCGGCGACCGCACGCTCTCGCTCCCTGTCCTTATCGAGCGGCGAGCGGCCTTCGCGCTCGAGTTCCAGGTCTGGGTGTTCCTCGCCTTCGCGCTCGCGTTCGCGATCAAGATGCCGATGGTCCCGTTCCACACCTGGCTGCCCGACGCGCACGTCGAGGCGCCGACCGCCGGCTCGATCATCCTCGCGGGCGTGCTGCTGAAGGCCGGTGGCTATGGCTTCATCCGCTTCGCGCTGCCGCTGTTCCCCTACGGCACGCAGTTCTGGATCCCGGCGCTCATCTTCCTGTCGGTCGTCGCGATCATCTACGGCGCGATCGTCTCGGCGGTGCAGAAGGATCTCAAGAAGCTCGTCGCCTACTCATCGGTGGCGCACATGGGCTTCGTCACGCTCGGCATCTTCGTGCTGAACATTCAGGGTGGGGTCGGCGCGACGCTCCAGATGCTGAACCACGGGATCGTCACGGGCGCGCTCTTCCTCTTCGTCGGGATCCAGTACGAGAAGACCCACCGCCGGCTCATTGCCGATCTCGGCGGCCTCGCGAACCGCTGGCCCCTGTACACGGCGTTCTTTGGTGTGTTCGTCCTTGCCTCGCTCGGGCTGCCCGGCCTTTCCGGCTTCATCGGTGAGTTCCTGGTGCTCCTTGGAGCGTTCAGCTTCAACCCGCCGACGGGACCGGGCGGGCTCTTCTGGGGCCCGCTCGCGGCGACCGGCGTCATCCTCGCCGCCGTCTACATGCTCTGGATGTTCCAGCGCGTCATGTTCGGGACCATCCGCGACGCCTACCGGTCCCTGCCGGACCTCTCGCCGCTCGAGGTCGCCTGCGCTGTCCCGCTCCTGATCCTCACGGTCGTCATGGGAGTCGCCCCGCAGCCGTTCATCGCGATCATCGAGCCGTCGATCGCCCGGGTCATCGCCCTCGCGACCGGTGGCGCGGTGGTGGTCAAGTGAACGGCGTCGTCGCCGTCATGCCCGAGATCGTCGTGACCGTCGTCGCGGTGCTCGTACTTCTCATCGACACACTCCTGCCCCGGCGCGCCGAGCGCGGCTGGCTCGCGCTGCTCGTGGTGGCAGGCCTCCTCGTGGCGCTGGTGAGTGGACCGCTCGTGACCACGTCGGGGACCGTGTTCGGTGGATTCGTACGGATCGACACGTTCACCACGTTCTGTCGCGCGGTGTTCATCGTGCTCGCGATCTTCTCGGCGCTCGTCGCGCCGGGCTACCTGGCACGTCGCGGGATCCCGGCCGGCGAGTACTACGCGACGATCCTGTTCTCGACGGTCGGGGCGATGACCATCGCGCTCTCGAACGACCTCATCACCCTGTTCGTGGGGATCGAGCTCATGACGATCCCCGTGTATGTGCTCGCCGGCATGCAGCGGCACGACCGCTACTCGAACGAGGCCTCCCTCAAGTACTTCCTGCTCGGCGCGTTCAGCTCCTCGCTGCTCCTCTACGGCTTCGCCTGGCTCTATGGCGTCACGGGCACGACCGAGTTCGCACCCATCGCGGCGACGCTCGCACGGACCGGCGTTGCCGATGGGCCGACGCTCATTTCGCTCGCCCTCATCACCGCGGGTCTCGGATTCAAGGCGGCTGTCGTCCCGTTCCATCAGTGGACGCCCGACGCGTACGACGGCGCGCCGACGCCGGCGACGGCCTTCATGTCCGTCGCTCCGAAGGCCGCTGCGTTCGCCGCGATCCTCCGGCTCATGGTCGGCGGGCTCGGGCCGCTCAGCGTCGATTGGAGCGTCGCCTTCGCGCTGCTCGCGGCACTGACGATGACCCTCGGGAACGTCGTTGCACTCGTGCAGACGAATGTGAAGCGGATGCTGGCCTACTCGAGCATCGCGCACACCGGATACATCCTCGCCGCGGTCGCGGCGTATCGCGCCGGCGACTCCGCGAACGCCGCGGTGCTCTTCTACGTGCTTGCCTACGGGATCATGAATCTCGGCGCATTTGCGTGCCTGCTCTTCCTCGACGTCGAGGGCACGCGCGGCGCGACCCTCGACGAGCTGAACGGGTTCGCCAGGCGACAGCCCGCGGGCGCGCTCGCCTTCGCGGTGTTCCTCATCTCGTTGACGGGCATCCCGCCGACCGTCGGCTTCATCGCGAAGGTCTTCGTCATCCAGCCTGTGCTCGACGCCGGTCTGACCTGGCTTGCCGTGATCCTTGCGCTGAATGCCGTGCTGGCCGCGTTCTATTACCTCCGCGTGGTCGTGCACATGTACATGTATGAGAGCCAGGAGCGCCCTGTCCCGATCATCCCCGAGCGCCTGCTCAGCGTGTCGCTCGGGCTGTCGGCGCTGGCCGTCGTCGTTCTCGGCGTGCTGCCCGACGGGCTCTACGCCTGGGCGCTCCAGGCCGCGGCTCCGCTCGTCATCCGCTAACGCAGCGCTGACCGGAAGCCGTGCCGGACTGCGGCGACGGCTCTGCCGAGCCGTCGCCGCCTTTCGGCTCGGTCGTTAGGTCATCGCGGCGTCGGCAGAAGCCGCTCCCCGGCAAAGCCGCCGAGCGCGCCGAGCAGTCCCGAGAGCGCGAGCGGTGCGAGGAGCGTCGGCAACTCGAGGGCGAGCCAGCCGCCGAACCGTGAGACAGGCGGGAACGATGGCGTAAAGGCCTGGTGCAGCTGCGTCGCGAGGATGCTGCCGAGGAGCAGCGAAAAAAGGAGCGCGCAGGGTGCCGCGAAGGCGCCGAGCCTGCCAGCGATGACGCCGCTGCAGAGCAGGATCGCCGCAGGCACGCCGAGGAGGACCGGCGGCGGGACGGGCAGAGGCTCCGTGAGCCCCCACCAGAACGACAGCCCGGTGGTCGTCGCAATGACCGCGGCGACCAGCCGCGTCATCGCCATGGCGGGATCAGCCGACGTCGTGCGTAGGAGCCGAGCCAGCCTGCGATGGCCGCGGGTATGGCGAACTGGAGCAGCACGAACTGGACGATGAGCAGACGCCCGACGAAGCCAGCAACGCCGGAAGGGTCCTCCCCGCCGAAGCCGTACCGCGCGATGTTGGACACGACGAAGATCAGGTTGCCCAGGTACACGATCAGGAGGCCGGCGAGCACGCCGCGGCGCGCGGCGAAGAAGCCGGTGCCGAGCGCGGCGACGATGACCACGACCATGGTGAACAGCGGGCTGTTGATGCCCGGCAGGCGCAGGAACGCCACGCCCAGGACCAGCGCTCCCGCGAGCACGGCGAGCGCGAAACGCATCAGCGCACGCGCGCGAGCGCGTGGTCCGCCGCGTTGAAAGGCTGCGCCCGGCCATCGGCGCCGATCGCCGCGATGTCCTCGATGCGGACGCCGAACCGTCCGGGCAGGTAGATGCCCGGCTCGATGGAGAACGCCATCCCGCGCTCGAGCGTCTCGTCGTTGCTCGAGACGAGATACGGGTGCTCGTGGCCGTCGAGTCCGATGCCATGTCCGAGGCGATGGATGAACCGGTCGCCGTACCCGCCATCCGCGATGATCGCCCGCGCGGCGGCATCGACGTCGCGAGCGCGTGCCCCATCGTGCGCCGCTGCATAGCCGGCCTCCTGCGCGCGCCGCACGAGATCGTGGACGCGCACCAGCTCGGCGTCCGGCTCCCCCACCACCACGGTCCGCGTGATATCGGAGCAGTACCAGCGGCGCGTCCCGCCGAAGTCAAGAACGACCGCATCGCCGGCCGCGATGACGCGGTCGCCGGTGTGGTGGTGCGGGGATGCACCGTTCGGGCCTGAGGCGACGATCGTGAATGTCACCTCTTCGTGGCCCTCGTCCCGGAGCAGCTTCGCGATGTCCGCGCCGATCTGCTCCTCACGCCGCCCGGCGAACTCAAGCTCCCGTATGCGCGCGTACGCGCGATCTGCCGATGCGCCGACCTCGCGTAGGGCGGCGAGCTCGTCAGGATCCTTGCGCATCCGGAGGGCGCGCGTGATCTCCGATGCTGCGCGGAACTGTCGCTGGGGAAGCGCCTCTTGCAGACGCAGCACGAACGCGGCCCACAGCTGATCGCCGACCGCGATGTCACCGGGACCCGTGACGGCGGACGCCGCGAGCGCGTGCGGATCCTCGGTCTCCTGCCACTCGCGGAGGACGAGGTCCGGGGCCGCGGTCCTTGCCCGCGGGGCCTCGAGCCCGGGGACGACCAGCACCGAATGACCGTCGGCGGTAAGGACGAGAGCGGTCAGACGCTCGCTCGCGGAGATGCGGTACCCCGCGAGATACGTGAGGTCGGAACCCGGACCGACCACGAGCGCCGCGACCCCTCGCTCCGCCAGGGTGGCGCTCGCCCGCTCGCGCCGGCGCAGGTACCGGGAGGCGTCGGACGTCGCAGGCATCTGACCTGCATCGTAGGGCGGCATGCGTCTGCGCCTGACCATCCTCCTTGCGGTCGTCCTCATCGCTCTCGGCACGTGGGTGATGCTCACCGGCCTGCCGGCGTCCGTCGCGGTCCCGGCACCCCTACCGAGCGCGACGCTCGCCCCGGCTTCGCCGAGCCCATCGCCGGCGACCGCGGCACCGAGCGCTACCACCGCGTCGCCACGCCCGATCCCCGACGGCTATCGCGTCCAGATCCAACGACTGCGCATCGACCTCCCGATCAAGGAGGGTGACAACACGCGCGACATCGAGAACCAGAAGACACCGGAGGACGCTGCGTTCCACCTCGAACGCACCGCGATCCCGGGCGAAGGAAGCAACTCCTACTTTTACGCGCACGCGCGCACGGGGATGTTCCTCTCGCTCTGGCAGGCGAGAGAGGGCGATGAGGTCGTCATCGTCACTCCTGACGGCAGGATGCTGCGGTACGTCGTGAGCGAGGTGCACCCGCGCGTTCCCTACAACGAGACGAAGTGGGTGCTTCCGTCGACGGCGGAACGGCTGACGCTCCAGACCTCGACCGGTCCGAATCCGCAGGACCCGAGATTCGTCGTGGTGGCGCTGCCGAAATAGGGCACGTAACAGTCCCGTATCGCGGGAAAGACCGGCAGGGAAGCGAGCGCTCCCCGTGCTCGCGATGTCGCGCCGCCCGCTTGCGTGTCGGGCCGATGAACATTCGCTGGAACCGTCCTTGCCCTCACGAGCGGCTGCAAAGGCATCTCGGGGGGTGGCAGCTATGTCGCGTGTGTCTGTGGCACTCGCCGCGATCGGCGTTCTCGTGTTTTCGCTCGCGCTCACGATCCCGGCCCAGACGGCCGTGCGGACATCGCTCGAGCCGGGCTCGACGTCGTCCGGATTCATCGACGGCTCGTCCGTACTCAGCGTCCCGGCGCAGCTCGCGATGCTTCCCGCCACACCGACCGCGCCCGCGGAGATCGCGGCGCCGGCGGCCGCCCCGGTCGCGGTCCTCGCTTTCACGAGCACGCCAGCAGTCGCCGCGACCGTCATCGCCTCTTGGTATGGTCCCGGCTTCTACGGGAACCGGACTGCGTGCGGCCAGCTCTACACGCCGGAGATCGTCGGGGTCGCCCACCGGACGCTCCCGTGCGGGACGATGCTCGAGCTCGAATTTCGCGGCCGCGTCGTCAGGGTGCCGGTCATCGACCGCGGGCCGTTCATCGCCGGGCGAACGCTCGACCTCTCGAATGCGACCCGCGCCGCTCTCACCTGCAGCGATCTGTGTCCGGTCCGGATGCAGGTGCGCAGCTGAGTGTCCGGAGATTGCCCGCCCGCCTACCGGGCGGGCGAGCGTCGGTACGGAACTTGCACCCGGCACGAGCAAGAGGTCTCTGCATC
>JBKJTV010000343.1:0-2991 GCA_046589985.1 Candidatus Limnocylindria bacterium
ACCCCATGGGCGGCTGCTCTAATGCCTGCGTCGTCCGAAGGCCATGCGCGCGGAGCTCGTGATCGGCGCGGTCAGTTGCGGCCAACCGGAGCATGGTGATGCTCGCTTGGTCCCCGGCACGCCCGAACACTGCCTTGCAGCCCTGATCTCGACAGCGCAGCCCGCTCCGGGTGAGGTCAAGGCTCCTAGTAAGGTCCGGTATCGCGCCCACCTGCTCTCCGGGCAGCCATGGTTTGAATTGTTGACTGATTTAGTCGGAATTACCAGGACCCCGGCCCCTACGCACGGGCTGCGAGGGATCGGCTGCGGCCCTGGCACCGTTGTCGTCCTCCTCAGCGGTTCTTTGAACGGTTCCGCGGAGGATGGCACGGTGGATCTCTCTGCGCCGGGGCTCAGCTCAGACCCCGCTCGTACACCACATCGCTGGACGTGAACGGCTCAGGCCTATGACCAGCGGTCCACCACCCAATTGCTACGGGTGCAAGCACCTGCTGACCGATGAGACATGCACCGCGTTCCCGCAGGGCATCCCCGACCCGATCCTCCACAACGAGGTGGACCATCGCCGGCCCTACCCAGGTGACCACGGCATCCAGTTCGACCCGCAGGACGAGGACGCTGTGACGCCAGCTGCTAGCCAGCGCCGACCAGCTCTGCCGCGAGCTCTTCGAGGCCTTCAATGACGATGTTGGCAAAGACTGGCGGGGCCAACCCCGGTCGGGACCGCAAGTCTTTGCCTCCGGCCTCCGTAATGGTCACGACGACGAGCGGCATCACCGCGCGGCCTTCGGCTTCACCGACACGATGCGCCCGTCACCGACCTCGACGGTCTCGAAGCGCGCCGCGATGAGCTGCTTGCATCGCTCGGGCCGAGCGAGTTCCCATGCAGCCGCGAGGTCCTGCGCGAGCTTGATTGTCGTAATCATTCGACGCTCGTCGGGCGCAGCATCGACTCGCTCGAGCTGCTCCTTGAGCTCGCGGAGCGCGTTCGCAGCTCCGCTGCAATGACCGGGCTATCGCTGACTAGCAGGACGGACCTCCGGGGCGAATCCTGCTGCATCCAACTCGGCCTTAGCACACATGGTCACTCTGGTTCTGGTACCGAAATGCGTGGGGGCCGCCAGGCAGCGACGTCCCGCCACCCGTTCCATTGTCTCCGCCGCAATAGAACGGCGGTCGGTTCGCCACGCACAACGCTAGCCGGCTGCTGTCGGGGTCCAAGACATCGCATTTCGATGAGTCGCTGTAACTAGCTCCGCAGGCCGTCAGCGTTGCGCTAACAACGATGGCGAGTGCGGACCGCCGCATGGCGAACGCCCAACTGATCCTGCTGCCCAGGATTCCGGCGCACACCGGGATCAGCAGGGCCTACCGGATCGAGTCTCGGAACGACCAGCGCGCCCGCACTTACAGCTGGAGCGCCGATGACGAGCTTCGTCGGAGCGAATCCGCTACCCGAAGCAGCTCCTCTGGCGAGAGCGCGCCGATGATAACGACGAGCGTCTGCCCGATCCGTGCATGAAGCAGGTTCGCGCGTCCGTCCTGCGTGTGTCCGATCCGCCATACCGTCAGCGACCCGGGCAGGTCTGTGTCTTCGACGTAGAGACCGACCGCGTCCTTCACGTTCGCGTCGTAGCGCGTGCTTTCCCAGATGCGCAGTTCCTCACCTGAAGCGAGCAGGGTGCGCATCTCCATGACGACGCTCCCGTACTTGTCCTTGGTGATCACCAGGCCAACGGGGTGCATTCCCCCTGGGAAGTACATCGGCACGTACACGATGTCTGGCGCTCGCGGCGGAGCGGCGTTCAGGAATGGATAGCCGGAGCGCGCGCCGGACTCGTCGGTGAAGACGATCGCCGCGACGAAAACCGCTACCAACAGCATGAGGACAAGTCCGCGGGCCGAGCTCACGGCTGCTCCTAACGCGTCGGAACGTGGAAGCCTGAGGCGACTAGCGACTGGCACAGGGATGCTCGTTCACCGTTTCGTTCTACATCTTCGGTCAAACGGCGGCTGATCCGCGCGAAAAGACAAAGGGGCCGGTCAGCGCGACGAGTGCGCGAGTTCAGCCGGTGCGTAGTGCCGTTCGGCCCTAGCGCTCGCGGCGGAGCGGCGAAGAATGAGGGGCTAGCGAATCGGGTTCGTCTGGAGGTGATCCGATGACGAACGAAGTCGCGGCTCAGTGGTACCAGTGCCTGGTCTGCGGGGAGATGAGGCGATTCCCTGCCCGTGCCAGCGGTGACAACCCGGGCTGCCGGTGCCTTCCTTCGGCGACCGGTGATCTACCGCTCGATCCGGGCTCCGTACGTCCTTCGCTCCTTCGAGTTGAGGCTCAACGTCCCGGGCCGCTACACGCTGGCCGACCGATCACGACGATCCAGCGGGCGGAGCCGAAGGGCAACATCAGCCGCTTCGTGCGACGGCTCGGCGCCGCGCTCGCTGCCCTCGGCGCCGCGCTCGCTGCCCTCAGCGACCGGCTCGCCGCCTGGTCCGTCCCGTACTACGAGAAGGGGATGGGCGAGGAGATCGAGGCCCTCCCGCCCCGCAAGCGGCTCGACGCGACGCTTGGCTGGCACGCTCGCCACGGGCGCATGCTCTAGTCCAGCCGCCCATGGAGGTTCGCTGCGCGCTCAAACTGAGTGCATTCGAAAGCTCTCGGCCCCAGTGAAGTGATGACACGGTACTGACGCACTTCAGTGAGACGATCACTGCCATGTTCGACCAGCTCGTGGTCGTGAAGGGCGCCGGTGATCTCGCCAGCGGCGTGGCTTACAGGCTCCGCCGGTCAGGATTCACGGTCGTCATGACCGAGATCGCGCAGCCGACCGTCGTTCGCCGCAGCGTGTCGTTCGCGCAGGCGGTATTCGATGGCGCCACCGTCGTCGAAGGTGTGCGCGCCCGCCTCCTCGCGACGCCGGACGAGTCCAGACGCAGCAGATCGTCCGGACGGTCCACGTCTACGAGGCTCCCGAGCGATCCGGACACGTCGAG
>JBKJTV010000106.1:0-2837 GCA_046589985.1 Candidatus Limnocylindria bacterium
TGTGGCGACGATGTCGTAGCCCAGCCAGTGCAGCCCTTCGATGACCTGCACGACCTCGTGCTTGTCCTTGTCCGCGATGGTGACGAGGACGGTGCCCGACGGAGCGGGCGCCAGCCCGGCGGCGACGAGCGACTTCCACAGCGCGGGCGCGAAGCTCATGTCGATGCCCATGACCTCGCCGGTGCTCTTCATCTCCGGCCCGAGGTAGGTGTCGACATCGAGCAGCTTGGCCATCGAGAACACCGGCGCCTTCAGGGCGACCAGCCCGCGCGACGGCCAGAGCCCGGGCGCGAAGCCCTCCTCGCGGAGCGTCGCGCCGAGCGAGATCGCCGTGGCCAGGCGCACCAGCGGCACACCGGTCACCTTGGTGAGGAAGGGGACGGTGCGGCTCGCTCGCGGGTTCACCTCGAGGCACCAAACGCGGCCCTCTTCCACTATGAACTGGATGTTCAGCAGGCCGCGCACCGGCAGGGCTTGCGCGATGCGCTGCGTGAGCTCCACCACCTCGTCGCGCTCCGCCGGCGTCAGGTTCATCGCCGGGTAGGCCGCGAACGAGTCGCCGGAGTGCACGCCCGCGCGCTCGATGTGCTCCATGATCCCGGCGACGAGCGTGTCCGTCCCGTCGCTGACCGCGTCGACCTCGACCTCGCGCCCGCGCAGGTACTTGTCCACGAGCACACGCCCCGTGCCCGCATCGAGCGCGCTCTGGAAGTACCGCTCCAGATCCTCAGGCCCATACGCGATCTCCATTCCGCGCCCTCCGAGCACGTAGGACGGGCGGACCAGCACGGGATAGCCGACCTCGACCGCGATCGTGAGCGCCTCGGCAAGAGAGTCGGCCGTGCCACCCGGAGGCTGCGGGATGCCAAGCGCCGTCGCGAACTCGTGGAAGCGGCGGCGATCCTCGGCGAGGCCGATCGCGTCCGCGCTCGTGCCCGCGACGGTCCCGCCGAGCGTCTCGATCTTGTCGGCGAGGTTGAGCGCGGTCTGTCCGCCGAACTGGACAAGCACGGGGATCGGCGAGGAATTCACTTCCGAGCCGATCGGTCCTCCCTGAGTCGCGGGCTCGGACCGCGACTCATTGAACAGGATCGAAGCGACGGACTCCTCGTCGAGCGGCTCGAAATACAGACGCGCGGAGGAGTCGAAGTCGGTGGAGACCGTCTCCGGGTTGCTGTTCACCATGATCGAGGCGACACCCAGGTCGCGGAGCGCGATCGTGCTCTGGACGCAGCAGCAATCGAATTCGATGCCCTGCCCGATGCGGATCGGGCCGCTGCCGAGCACGATCGCCTTCGGCCCTTCGAGCGGGAGCGCCTCGTTCTCCTGCTCGTAGGTGGAGTAGAAGTAGGGCGTCACCGCCTCGAACTCCGCGGCGCAGGTGTCGACCATCTTGTAGACGGGACGGATCCCCCACTGCGAACGCAGGTTGCGCACATCGACGGTGAGGATGCCCACGAGCGCCGCGATGTCCGTGTCCGCGAAGCCCAGACGCTTGGCGCGGCGAATGAGCGCGGGCGTCGGCGTCTGGCCCTGGAGCTCATCCGCCGCGAAGCGGACGACAGCGGCGAGCTTGCGCAGGAACCAACGGTCGATGTTGGTGCGGGCGTGGATCGCTTCGACGGAGGCGCCGCGGCGCAGGGCGGCGAAGATCCGCCAGAGCCGGTCATCCGTCGCGACCGGCGCGAGGTAGCGGTCGACGAACGCGACCGGGTCGGGCGTGTCGGACCAGGCCGGCGCCTCCCACAGGAGGCCCTGGCCCTTCACCTCGAGCGAGCGGAGCGCCTTCAGGAACGCGGCCTCGAAGGTGCGGTCGATCGCCATGACCTCGCCGGTCGCCTTCATCTGCGTGCCGAGGCGGCGGTCGGCGCCGGGGAACTTGTCGAACGGCCAGCGCGGGATCTTCACGACGACGTAGTCGAGCGCCGGCTCGAACGCGGCGGTGGTGCGCTGCGTGACGGCGTTCGGGATCTCGTGCAGCCGCTTGCCGATCGCGATCTTCGCCGCGACGCGGGCGATCGGATATCCCGTCGCCTTCGAGGCAAGCGCCGACGACCTCGACACGCGCGGGTTCACCTCGATGACGTAGTAGGGCACCTTCGCGTCCGGGTCGGCCGACGGCGCGCGATCGGGATGCAGTGCGAACTGCACGTTGCAGCCGCCCTCGATACCGAGCGCGCGGATGATCTTGAGCGCGGAGCTGCGCAACTGCTGGTACTCCTTGTCGCTGAGCGTCTGCGATGGCGCGACGACGATGGAGTCGCCCGTATGCGTGCCCATCGGGTCGATGTTCTCCATGTTGCAGATCGTGATGCAGGTATCGCCCGAGTCGCGCATGACCTCGTACTCGAGCTCCTTCCAGCCGACGAGCGACCGCTCGATGAGGACCTGGCCGATGGGCGACGCGCCGATGCCACGCGCGCTCACCGTCCGTAGCTCCTCAGCGTCCTGTGCGAAGCCGCCGCCGGTGCCGCCGAGCGTGTAGGCCGGACGCACCACGAGCGGGTAGCCGGTCCTGGCCGCGAACGCGAGCGCCTCGTCCACCGAGTGCGCTGTCGCGGACTCCGGCACGGGCTCGCCTATCTCGATGAGGAGCTGCTTGAACGCCTCACGGTCCTCGGCCTGCTGGATCGCCCGAAGCGGCGTGCCGAGCATCCTCACGCCGTAGCGCTCCAGAACACCTGCCTGCGCGAGCGCCACCGCGAGGTTGAGGCCGGTCTGCCCCCCGAGCGTCGCAAGCAGTCCGTCCGGCCGCTCACCGTCGAGGTGCTCGAGCGGATCATCGAGCGCGAGCGGCCGGACGGACTGCTTGCGACGCTCGGGGGGCAGACCGGCCT
>JBKJTV010000177.1:0-5109 GCA_046589985.1 Candidatus Limnocylindria bacterium
GGACCGGTGTTCGCCTCAGCAGAAGCGGACGCCGCGACTGCGCCTCCGATCGACACGCCCACGAACGCAGCCGCGCGCGGCGGGGAGTCTGCCGAGGCCTCTGCGGAGGCCTCTGTCGATGTCGTGATGGTGGATGACGACATCGTGCTCGCCCAGCTCGTGCGGCACGCCCTCGAGACCCGTGGCTACACCGCGAAGGTCATTGCCGACGGACGGGCCGCGATCGACGCCCTCACCGGCCCTGCGCCGCTGCGCTGCCGGCTGCTGCTGCTCGACGTGGACCTGCCCGGACTCGACGGCCTCGCGGTCTTGCGCCAGCTCACCTCGGCGGGCGTGACGGGCACGACGCCCACGATCATGCTGACCGTCCGGGCGAGCGAGCGCGAGATCCTCGAAGCCCTCCAGGCCGGCGCGGTAGACCACGTCACGAAGCCGTTCAGCATGTCCGTCCTGATGGAGCGCATCCGCCTCGGGCTCGAGCGGTGACGACCGACGAGGTCCTGCGCATAGTGATCGCCATCGAGGGGCTCGCACTGGCGATCGTCCTCGTGGCGATCGTGGCGTACGCGCTCTGGGCCGTGAGCAGCGATCGCAGCCTGAGGCAACGAATGCGCACCGGTCGCCAGCTGCTGCTCGCGTCGCTTGAAGGGCCGATCGACGACGATCTGGTCGAGCGGCTGGAACGGCTCGGACGCCGCACCCAGATCCGCCTCCTGGGCGAGCTCGCTCCGTCCCTTCAGGGAGCGCAGCGGATCACGCTGCGCGGGCTCGCCACCCGCCTCGGCCTCGCGGCACGCGCGGAGCGTCGCTGTCATAGCCGGCTGTGGTGGCGGCGGTTGTACGCGACGCGCCTGCTGACGCTCATTGACGCTGGCGAGGACATCATGCCGGCGTTGATCCACGACCCGCATCAGCTCGTGCGCACGCAAGTGGCCGAGTGGGCGGCGCTGCACCCGACCCCCGCCATCCTCGACGCGCTCGCGGGACTGCTCGACGATCAAGAGCGGATCGCGCGCTTCGCGGTCCAGGACACGTTGCTGAGGATCGGACAGCCGGCGGTGCCCGTTCTCATCCGCTCACTTGGCACGATGAGCCCGCTTGGGATCGCGAGCGGCCTGTTGGTGGCCGCGCGCCTGGGAGACCCTGAGCTCCTTCCTCTTGCGCTCTCTTTCACGGATCATCCGGCGGCGGCGGTGCGCGCTGCCGCCGCGGACGCACTCGGAGCGCTCGGGGGCGACGAGGCGGTGGCTGTCTTATGCCGCTTGCTCCGCGACCCGGCCACCGAGGTGCGGCGCGAGGCAGCGCGTGCCCTCGGCCGGCTCCGGCACTGGGCCAGCGCGGCGGCCCTCCTGCCGCTCCTCGGCGACCCGACCTGGCCTGTCCGGCGGCAGAGCGCGCTCGCCCTTGCCGCGATGGGCGCACCCGGGTCACTGATCCTCCGAACTGCGCTACGCGGCGGCGACCGCTTCGCCGCCGACATCGCGGCGCAGGCGCTCGGCACGCACGAGGTACTGGCGTGAATGCGGGGACGTCGACCGGTACACGTTGCTCCAGCTGAACCTCGCGTTCCTCGCGTACTTCCTGCTCGTCAACACCTTCTACGCGGCGCTGCTCGTGAGCGCGGTGATCGACCTGTGGATCCATGTGCGCCAGGTACGTGGCGAGTCGCGGTGGCGGGTCCTCGGTTCTGAAGTTGCGCCGACCGTGAGCATCCTGTCGCCCACATACAACGAGGCCGCCACCATCGTCGCGAGTGTCGAGGCCTGCTTGGGATTGCAGTACGCGAACGTGGAAGTCATCGTCGTCAACGACGGATCGACGGACGCGACGCTCGACATCCTCCGCGAGCACTTCGGGCTCGAGACCATGCATCCGGTCTTCGACCGACGCCTGCCGACAGCCACGGTCCATGCGATCTACCGCTCGACGCGCGACCCCGGCTTGCTCGTGATCGACAAGGCCAACGGTGGCAAGGCCGACGCGCTGAACGCCGGCCTTGACCTTTCGACCGGCGATCTCGTCTGTGCGATCGACGCCGACACGCTCATCGAGCCCGATGCATTGCAACGGATGGTCCGTCCCTTCCTTCTCTCCGACGACGTGCTCGCGGCGGGCGGAACGGTCCGGGTGGTCAACGGCTGCGCGGTACAGGATGGGCGGGTCGTCGACGTGCGCCTGCCGGGGAACATCGTCGCGGGACTCCAGGTCCTTGAGTACATGCGGGCGTTCCTCATCGGCCGGCTCGGTTGGAATCGCCTCGGGGGCAATCTCATCATTTCGGGCGCGTTCGGGCTGTTCCGCCGCGAAGCCGTTGTCAACGCGGGCGGTTATATGACTGACACGGTCGGTGAGGACGTCGAACTCGTCGTGCGGTTGCGTCGTCAAGGCTACGAGCGCGGCGGCCCGACGCGTGTGGACTTCATTCCGGACCCTGTCGCTTGGACGGAAGTACCGGAGTCTTTGCGGGTGCTCGGTCGTCAGCGGGATCGTTGGCACCGTGGGCTTGCGGACGCGCTGTGGCGCCACCGGCGACTGCTGTTCGATCCTCGCTACGGGGCCCTCGGTCTCGTGGGGTACCCCTATTTTCTGTTCATCGAGCTGTTCGCCCCGATCCTCGAAGCGTTGGGGATCGGGGCGGTGCTGCTCGGGCTCGCGATCGGCGCGATCGACATCCCGTTCGCGATCGTGGTCTTCCTGGCCTCGTACGGATACGGGCTCCTGCTCACCTTGTTCACCGTGCTCCTCGAGGAGGCCTCATACCGGCGCTATTCGCGCCTCAGCGAGCGGCTCGCGCTCATCGGACTGGCGCTCCTTGAAGCGTTCGGCTATCGGCAGCTCACAGTGGTCTGGCGACTCCAGGGCCTCGTCGGATTCCTGCGAAAGCGGCGCGACTGGGGCGTGATGGAGCGACGCGGATTCGTGTCACAGACGAGCCAGCCTGAACCTCAAGACCCGGGTGGCTGACCAGTCACTTCGGGGCGGGGACCGGCTTCGTCGTGGTCGAGCTGCAGCACGCGCCGCAGCAGTTGCCGCACTTGCAAGCCATCGGAACACCTCCGTTCATCAGCGCCTTCTAGAGACTAGCCGCGAACGGCTGGCGGCGATGGCTACCATCGAGCCGTGGTCCGGTGTCAGCCGAATGGCTGCTGTGTGTGGGTGCGTGACCGCTCCGGCGAGACGCTCGCCCTGGCCCGGCGCCGCGCGTTCGAGGATGCGCGAGGACCGCTTCCTGCGGGATCCCGGCTGGCGCTGTCGTGCCGGACCCGCAGCTGCGTGAACCCTGACCACCTGCGATCCGCGGATCCTCACGGCGTTCCGACCTGCCGCCGCGGTCATGCCTTGAGCGCGGAGAACGTCGTTCGCCATCGTGACGGTCGTATCGCGTACTGCCGGACGTGTCGGAACGAACGACGGCGCGAGCGCTACCGGACCGACGCCGCGTACGCCCGCGCGGAGTCCGCACGTCTGCGGCGGCAGCGCGTCACTCGCGCCCTCACGAAGCGGGCGCGGTAGCCCTCGGACCTTCGGTCTTGCGGTCTGCCGCCGCGCCAGTGGCCCTCCCGCCGAAGAGGATGTAGGCCCACAGCAGCGCGCCGCTGACGGTGCCGACCGCGAGCTTCGCCAGCGGGTGCAGCGTCGTCGGCGACACGAACCCCTCGATGATCCCGGCGACGCCGAGCGTCGCGACGACGAGGAGCACGACCCGCACCGCTTGCGCGCTCGCCAGGCGCAGCGCGTCGCGCCGCGAGCGCTCACCGGGCTGAAGGATCGCCCAGGCGAGCCGCAGCCCCGCGCCGCCGGAGAGGAAGATCGCCGAGAGCTCGAGGAAGCCGTGGCTTAGCACGAAGGTGAGCAGAGCGCCGGCGACGCCCTCGTTGTGGAGGACCGCGAACGTCGTGCCGAGCGAGGTCCCGTTCGCGATGAGGACGTACGCCGTGAGGATCCCGGCCGTCATGCCGCCAGCGAACGCGACGGTCGCGACCTGGACGTTGTTCAGGATGATGAGCGGGCCCGCGACAGGGCGCGCGCCCGCCGGGATCTCGTTGCCCGGGGTACGCCGGACCAGGTACTCCCGCGTCTCGTCGCTCATCGAGCTCGCTGCGAGCTCCGGCGAGACGACCCCGATCGAGTAGGTGAGGAGGGCCGGGATCAGGAACAGCGCGAATGCGGCTGCCGTCCATGGCAGGGCCGCGCGGACCGTCGCCGGCAGCTCGCGGGCGATGAATCGACGGAGCTGGCGGGTGCTCGCGGGGGACTCGCTGTACACGAGCGCGTGCGCCGCGGCGACGAGGTCGTTCAGCCGCTCCGCGACCGCATCGCGGGTGAAGTCCCGCCTCGCGATCGCGAGGTCGCTCGTCGACGCCCGGTAGAGCCGGCCGAGCTCGAGCACCTCATCGGCGCCCAGCCGCGACACCCGGCCCTGCGCACGGGCGACGAGCGCTGCGAGCCTCGCCCAGCGCGAGCGCCGGTCCTCGATGAACCGGTCGATGGACTGAACCGCAGGCACGTCCCGAACCTAACATCTGGCGATGGTGGTCTCGGTCGGGCGGCTCGAGGTCGTGACGAGCGACCATGTCGTCCTGCGCTACGACCTCGCGGGCGCGGGGAACCGCGGCTTCGCGGCGCTCTTCGACTTCGTGGTCGCGTCGGCGCTCACCCTGGGCTGGATCACGGCATGGTCGATCCTCGTCGCGGCGACCGGGGGAACCCTCATCGGCGTCGTCGCGTTCAGCGCGGTGGTCTTCGGCTGGTCGTATTTCATCGTCCTCGAGTGGCTCTGGAACGGCCAGACGCTCGGCAAGCGGCTGTTCGGCCTGCGCGTGATCAACGAGGACGGCTCGCCTGCGCGCTTCATCGCCGTGTTCGTGCGTAACCTCGTGCGCGTCGTGGACTTCCTGCCCGGGTTCTACGGCTTCGGGCTGGTGTCCATCGTCCTCTCTTCGCGCTCGCAGCGGCTCGGCGACCTTGCCGCCGGCACGTATGTCGTGCGCGCGCGGCACCCGCGCGTGGACTGGCTCGCGCTCAGGACCTTTGAAGGGGGCACGTCCGGCGCGGGCGAAGCCCGGGCCGGACGAACGGGACGAACGGAAGGTACAGGGGTCTCCGATC
>JBKJTV010000247.1:0-4636 GCA_046589985.1 Candidatus Limnocylindria bacterium
CTTTCGCCGGCTGCGGCCGGCTCAGTCCCGCCCTCGCGACGCAGCCCTCGGTCAGCTCACCGCGTCGTCGTCAGTACGTGCGACCGCTCGTCATCAAAAGTGGCGACACCACGGACGCGTGTCGCTCCCTCTCAATGGAGGCGTGCGTGTGGTCTCGCTGTGCATCGCGATCATGCTCGTCGTCGCGTCTGCCGCTAGTGGGGAGGACGGCACGACGTTCCGCCGAACGACGCCGCGCGCGCCGCTGCGCGTCTCGGTCGATGAGCTCGTCTTCGGCATCCCGAGCGGACGCGCCTGGGGCCTCGAGAGCCGGCTCATTCGCGTCGGGCCGCACGCGTCGGTAGCACTCGATCTCGGCGTCCGCGACGAGGAGGTCCGCGAGGCCTTCGTACGGATCGCGTGGTACGACCGCGACGAGGGTCGGCCGCGCCAGATCCACATCGAGGACGCTCCAGTCGTCCTTCCGGGCGTCGAGCGCCGAGTCGTCATGCAGCTCCAGGCACCGGAGGGAGCTATCGCGTTCCGCATCCGGATCCTGGCACGGGTGACGCCGGGCACGCCGGCGTCACCAGAGGACGCGCTGGCCGTTGCCCGAGTCCGTGTCGATCGGTCGATCCGGCCGCGCCCGGCACTCACGCGCCTCTGGGCCGGTCCGCCGTGACGCGTGTGCAGTGACATACTTTCGGGCGCATGGCTCGTCGGCCCATTCGGGTGCGGTAAGACGACGGCGCTCCGTACGGGATCCTTCCGCGCGCCGGCAGAGTTCCAGCTACACCTGCGTACGGTGGAGGGGACGTCCTTCGTCGCACGCACATCGACGGACACGCAGACGCAGCGCGGCGCGCCGGTCCGGCTCGGATCCGGCGCCTCCAAGCTGCACGTGTCCGATCGGGCGACGGAGGAGGTACTGCAATGACGCTCCGCGGATCCGTCGCGTCGTTCCCGCTTGAAACGATCGTCCAGCTTCTTGCGGCCACTGCGAAGACCGGACAGCTCGAGATCCGCTCGGGCAGCGAGTCCGGAACGCTGGGGTTCGCCGAGGGCCGGCTCGTTTCCGCGGTGAGCGGCGACGACGCGGGCGATCCCGCGCTCGGTGCGGTCTTCACGCTCGATGATGGCGACTTCGAGTTCGTTCCGTGGGGCGACCCACCCGAGGCGAACCTCGAGGGTGACCTCAATCAGATCCTCGATCGTGCGGTCGTTCAGCGCGACAAGATCGTCGCGGACCGTGAGCTCATCAGCGACGACCGCGTCCGCTTCGCGCTCTCCGCCCGCGCGGCGGCGCAGGGCGAGGTGCGGCTCTCGGCCGAGCAGTGGCGTGCGCTTCTCGCGGTGAACGGCGAGCGCGACCTGCCCGCGATCGCGGTGCAGCTCGGGCTTGGTCGTCTCGCGACGCTCGCGATGCTGGCCGACCTCGTACGGGCGGGGATCATCGAGGTGAAGGAGGCTCCTCCGGAGCCGCCTCCTCCCGCGCCGGGATCCGGGTCCTCTGGAGCCGGTACTGGATCGGACGTTTCGTCGTTCACCAGCACCCCGTCCGTCAGCGACCGGGACGAGACGCGCGCCGAGGCGACCGAGCTGCCCCCGCTCGCGGCCGCCGCTCCGGCTCCGCCTGCCCCTCCCGTATGGGAGGAGATCCCCCCACCTGTCCCGCCCCAGACCCGGGTCTGGCAGGAGCCGGCTGCTGCGCAGGCCGAGCCGGAGAAGCCCAGCTGGGACGCCCCCGCCGCGGAGGTCCGCACCTGGGACGCGCCGGACCCGCCGAGCGAGCCGGCCGCGCCCGCCTCCACCTGGGATGCGCCCATCGAGCAGGCCCGGAGCTGGCAGGCGCCCGTTGCGCCGACCGAGACCGAGCGCGACTGGGGCCTGCCCGCCCAGGACTGGGAGCGGTCTACGACCCCGTCGACGCCGGCCTGGACCGAGCCGACCCGCGCTGAGCCCGTGCGGCCCGACGCCGCGCTGAATGACAGCCTCGCCGACCGCATCGCGGCGCTCGAGGGCCAGGAGAGTTTGCCGCCGACCGCGACGCCGGCCGGGGATAGCGTCATCGACGAGCGGCTCTCCGCGCTGTCCGGTGTGTTCGGCGTGCCCTCCACTCCGACCTCCTGGCCGCCAGCCGAGGAGCCGCGGGCCACGGAGTTCGCAGCGACGGCCCCGGTCGCCGAGCCTCTGCCTGAGGCGCCGTCGGCCGAGGAGCCGAAGAAGAAGGGCGGCCTCTTCTCCGGGCTCTTCAAGAAGGAAGAGGCGCAGGCGCGCGTCGAGCGACCGACGACGGCGGGACTTATCGCCCAGACCGGCACGCGCGTCACCAAGCTCGCCGCGTTCGCGAACGCGCTCCTCGACGAGTTCAATAACGGGCAGTACGGCAAGGGACGCGTCGACGATCGGATCGCGAACCTGCTCATGCGTGTCGACGAGCAGGCTGATCCGATCGATCGCCCGCTCCCGATCGTCGATGACCGCATCGACGTCTCCACGCTCGAGCGCGCGAGCATGTCCGAGCGCCAGGTGGCGCCCTACCTCGCGCTGCTCATCTCGCAGATCTATGCGGACGCCGAGCACGCTTTCGGCAAGGAGAAGGCGAAGCGCGGCTTCAAAACGGTGCAGACGGCCGTCGTGGGCGATCCCGCCGCGCTCGGCACGGACCTCCGCCTCCCGAGGGTCTGACCAAAACGCACTTCCTCGGCCTCGACCTCGGCGGCACGCATATCCGCAGCGTCGTGGCGGAGGCAGCGAGCGAGATCCCGCGGATCGTCGGGCGCGATACGCGGCCCACGCCGCGCAGCGGCGCCGACGCCATCGTCAACGAGATCGCCGCCTCGGCTCACGCGGCGCTCGCCGTCGCGGGCCTTGGACTCGGTGACATCGTGGTGGCCGCGTGCTCGGCGCCCGGGCCGCTCGACTACCGGCGCGGCATCGTTCACCAGGCGCCCAACCTCATCGGGATGAACGAGTTCCCGCTCGCCGACCGGCTCTCGGACAAGCTCGGCGGACTGGGTGTGTTCGTCGACCACGACACCGCGATGGCGGCCGTCGGCGAGGCGATGGCCGGTGCCGCGGTCGGCGTGCCTGACTTCGTCTACATCACCGTGTCGACCGGGCTCGGTGGGAAGATCGTGAGTGGAGGCCGGATGCTGCGGGGTGTGCGCGGGACCGCCGGCGAGCTCGGCCACTTTCCGGTCGCGTTCGAGGGGCCCCGTTGCGGTTGCGGCTCGTTCGGCTGCGCCGAGTCATTCGCCGCGGGCCGCAACCTCGCGGACCAGTTCGGCGTCAACGACGCGACGCTCGTGTATGCCGCTGCGGCCTCTGGCGACGCGCGCGCGGCCCTGCTCGTCGCGCGGGCGGAGGCCGCGCTCGGCAACCTCGCGGTCGGTCTCGCGAATGTCCTGAATCCCTCGCTCATCGTCGTTGGTGGTTCGGTCGCCGAACACCAGCCCGAGCACGTCCTGGTGCCGATGCGGCGCGCGATCGAGACGCGCGCGTTCCGCGTGCCCGCGGCCTCCGTGCGCGTCGTCCCCGCGGGTCTCGGTGCCGACGTGGGCCTGCTCGGCTCCGTCCTTGCGGCGCGTGAGCGCGCGGCCGGCCGCGGAGCATGGTTCCTTTAGCATGGCGTTCCATTGACGAAAGTGGCCATCAACGGATTCGGACGGATCGGCAGGTTGTATCTCCGCGCCGTCCTCGAGCGTCACCCCGATCTCGAGATCGTCGCGGTGAACGACCTCACCGAGCCGCAGATGAACGCCCATCTCTTCAAGCACGACACGAACTACGGCAACTTCAAAGGCGAGGTCTCCGCCACCGCCGACGCGCTCACGATCGACGGCCGCCGGATCAAGGTGCTGCAGGAGAAGGATCCCGCGAAGCTTCCGTGGAAGGAGCTCGGCGTCGACATCGCGATCGAGTCGACGGGCTTCTTCACCGACGGAACGAAGGCGAAGGCGCATCTCGACGCCGGAGCGCGCAAGGTCATCATCTCCGCGCCGGCCAAGAACGAGGACATCACCATCGTGCTCGGCGTGAACGAGAAGGCGTACGACCCGGTGAAGCACAACGTCATCAGCAACGCGTCGTGCACGACGAACGGGCTCGCGCCGGTCGCGAAGGTCCTGAACGACACCTTCGGTATCGAGAAGGGCTTCCTGACGACGATCCACTCCTACACGAACTCTCAGCGCACCGTCGATACCGCGGCCAAGGACCCACGTGACGCGCGCGCGGCCGGAGAGAACATCGTCCCCGCAGAGACGGGCGCCGCGAGGGCCGTTGCGCTCGTCATTCCCGAGCTCAAGGGGAAGTTCACCGGCATGGCGTTCCGCGTTCCGACGCCGACCGTCTCGGTCGTCGACTTCACGGCGACGCTCGGCCGCGACGTGACGAAGGACGAGGTGAATGCGGCGTTCCGTCAGGCCGCAGAGGGGCCACTGCGCGGGATCATGTCGTACACGGAGGAGCCGCTCGTGTCGAGCGACCTCAAGGGTGACGAGCACTCGACGATCGTGAGCGGCATTGACACGATCGTCCTCGGCAACATGGTGAAGATCGTCAGCTGGTACGACAACGAGTGGGGCTACGCCTGCCGCCTCGCGGACATCACCGCGTTCGTCGCCTCGAAGCTGCGCCAGCCTGCCGCCGCGTA
>JBKJTV010000182.1:0-11357 GCA_046589985.1 Candidatus Limnocylindria bacterium
AGCGCGGCGAGTGCCTCGCCGTAGGCCTTCCGCGTCGCGAGCGGCTCGCTGTACGTCTTCAGTGCGGGCTTCCCGCGCGCGAGACGTGGCCGCTCCCAACGCTCCGGCTTCAGCACGGTGAACGTCCGAGACGGTCCGCCGCCGAGCTCCGCGAGCGCCTGCTTCGTCTGCTCGGGGTCGAGCGTTTTGCCGTGCCAGCCGGGCTTGTCCTCGATGAACGACACGCCCGCACCCTTCTTCGTCCGGGCGATGACGACGCAGGGCCGCTCGGCGCTGCTCGCGCGCCGATACGCCGTGTCGATCGCCGCGAGGTCGTGTCCGTCCACGACGAGCGGCTCCCAGCCGAAGGCCCTCGCGCGTGCCGCGTAGGTGACGGTGTCCCACTCGAGCTGCGTCGGGCCACGCTGGCCGAGGCGGTTCACGTCGATGATCGCGGTGAGGTTCGTGAGCTTCTCGTACCCGGCGCGCTCGAAGGCCTCCCAGACCGAGCCCTCCGCGGTCTCGCTATCGCCGAGGAGCACCCAGACGCGGTATGGCGCCTTGAGGACCCGCGCGCCTGCGAGCGCGACGCCGACCGAGATCGGGAAGCCCTGCCCGAGCGAACCCGTCGCGACGTCGACCCACGGAAGGAGCGGCGTCGGATGGCCCTCGAGGCGGCTGCCGAGCTTGCGGAAGGTGAGCAGCTCCGCGTCGTCGATGGCACCGGCCGCACGGAACATCGAGTAGACGAGCGGCGAGGCGTGGCCCTTCGAGAAGATGAGGTGATCGTTCGCGGGATCGTCGGGTCGTGACCAGTCGTACCGCAGGTGACCCGCGAGAAGCACGGCCATGAGGTCGGCCGCGGACAGCGATGAGCTCGGATGACCGGAGCCGGCGGCACTCGAGGAGCGGATCGAGTCGACCCGAAGCTGGCGCGCGAGGTCGCGGTAGGTGTCGAGCTGGTCGGTCATGGGGATCCCGGTCGCCATCTCCGCTGAAGGTAAGCCGCGCTCGCCGGTCCCGCCACTTAGGGCAACGGGCCCACGCCGCCCACAGCGCGGCCGGCCAGGTGCGTGATGAGGGCCGCGCTGCCACCCAGGGCGGCGAGCCGAAGCGCGCCGCGGACCACGGACTTGCCGGTCATCAGCGCCGTGTAGCCGCCGGTCGCCAATAGCGCGGCGATCGTGAGCGCCGCGGCCGCTGGAGCGGCGATCTCCACCGGCAGCACGGCGAACGGCAGGACCGGTACCGTCGCCCCGGCCGCGAACGCGAGGAACGAGCTGATCGCGACTCCGTATGGCGAGCCGAGCTCGTCCGGATTCAGTCCGAGCTCCTCGCGCGCCATGAGATCGATCACGGCCTCGGGTTCGAGCATGAGGTGAGCGGCGAGCCGCTCCGCATCGGCCCTGGGGATCCCCTTCGCCCGGTAGATGACGGTGATCTCGTGCGCCTCGTGCTCCGGGTCCACGGCCAGCTCTCGCCGCTCGAAGGCGATGAGCGTTTCGAACTGTTCGCGCTGGGTCCGGACGGACACGTATTCGCCGAGAGCCATCGAGATCGCTCCGGCGACGATCCCGGCAAGCCCGGCGAGCAGCACGACGCCTGGCGCCGGGGCCGCGCCGGCCATCGCCATGACGAGGCTGACGTTCGACACGAGCCCGTCGTTCGCCCCGAGCACCACGGCGCGAAGCCGACCGGAGCCATCGACCCGGTGCTCCTTCCGGAGCAGGGCGAGCTCGCGCAACGCGACCGTGCGGTCCGTTGGGGGCGGATGCGTCGATGTCTCACCGTTCCTCATGCCTGGCCTATCGTGACGCAGCGAAAGCGAGGGCACACAGATGGAGATCGGCCTGTACGGGCTCGGGCGCATGGGCGGGAACATGGTCACGCGCCTCGCGCAAGGCGGGCACCACGTCGTCGCGGCGAACCGCTCGCGCGGCCCGGTGGACGAGGCGAAGGGTCACGGCGCCGCGGGTGCGTACTCGATCGAGGAGCTTGCGAAGGCGCTCAAGCCGCCGCGCGTGCTGTGGTCGATGGTCCCCGCGGGACAGGCCACCGACGATGCGCTCGAGGAGATGGCGAAGTACGCGTCGAAAGGGGACGTGCTCGTCGACGGCGCGAACTCGTACTTCCGCGACTCGATGCGCCGCGCGGCCCACTACGGGTCGAAGGGCCTGCACTACCTGGATGTCGGCGTGTCCGGTGGGATCTGGGGACTCGAGAACGGCTACTGCATGATGGTCGGGGGTCCTGCGGAGGCTGTCGAGATCGTGCGGCCGGCCCTCGACACGCTCGCGCCACCGAACGGCTGGGCGCATTTCGGAAAGAGCGGTGCGGGCCACTTCGTGAAAATGGTCCATAACGGGATCGAGTACGGGATGATGCAGGCCTACGGCGAGGGCTTCGAGCTCATGCACGCGAGCGAGTTCTCGCTCGATCTCCGGCAGGTCTCACGGGTCTGGATGCAGGGCAGTGTCGTGCGCTCGTGGCTCCTCGAGCTCGCCGAGCGCGCCTTCGAGCAGGAGGGCAGCGACCTTGCGGCGATCAAGGGCTACGTCTCGGACTCTGGCGAGGGTCGTTGGACCATCAACGAGGCGATCGCCCATGACGTTCCGATGACCTCCCTCGCGCACGCGCTCTTCGCGCGCTTCACGAGCCGCCAGGAGGATTCGTACGCGATGAAGGTCGCCGCCGCCCTCCGGAACCAGTTCGGTGGCCACGCGGTGAAGAAGGAAGAATGAGCGCGAGCGAGGAGGGCTTTGCTTGAAAGAGGAGTAGCGGCGACGACGCTCGCCAATCCGCTGCGGGCGGGAGCCCGGCTGGCTCGCGTGCCCGAGCCCTCGATCCTCGTCATCTTCGGCGGCGCGGGCGATCTCAACACGCGCAAGCTGCTCCCGGCGCTCTACAACCTCGCGCTCCAGCGGCTGCTGCCTTCGGCCTTCGCGGTCGTCGGCACGGGTCGCTCGAAGATACCTGAGGAGCAGTTCCGCGCGGAGCTGCGCGAGGCCGTCTCGACGTTCAGCCGGACGAAGCCGCTGAATGAAGAGGTGTGGGCGAGCTTCGCACAACAGGTGCGCTACATCTCGACCGGCACGCCGGAAGGCTACGACGAGCTCGCGAAAGCGCTCGACGGGATCGACCGCGAGCTCGGCACCCAGGGGAATCGCCTCTTCTATCTCGCGACGCCGCCGAAGGCGTACGAGGTGATCGTCCGGGAGATCGGCGCGCACGGTCTGGCGCGCAGCGCCGGCTGGAAGCGCGTCGTGGTCGAGAAGCCGTTCGGCAACGACCTTCGTTCCGCGGTCCAGCTTTCGGAGAAGCTGCACGACGTCTTCAGCGAGGAGCAGATCTTCCGCATCGACCACTACCTCGGCAAGGAGACGGTCCAGAACATCATCGTCCTGCGATTTGCGAACGCGATCTTCGAGCCGATCTGGACCCGCCAATACGTCGACCACGTCCAGATCACGGTCGCCGAGTCGCTCGGCGTCGAGGAGCGGGGCGATTACTACGAGAGCGCCGGCGCGATGCGCGATGTCGTGCAGAACCACCTGCTGCAGCTCCTCGCACTCGTCGGCATGGAGCCGCCCGTCGCGTTCGACGCCGGCGCCGTGCGCGACGAGAAGATGAAGGTGCTGCGTGCGATGCGCCCGATCGCGCCGGACGAGGTCGGCGAGCGGACCGTGCGCGGCCAGTACGCGGCCGGCTATATCGAGGGGACGCGCGTGCGCGGGTACCGCGAGGAGCCGGCGGTGTCCCGGCTCTCGGAGACCGAGACCTACG
The DNA here is from genome assembly GCA_046589985.1 of Candidatus Limnocylindria bacterium. Taxonomy (GTDB): domain Bacteria; phylum Chloroflexota; class Limnocylindria; order P2-11E; family P2-11E; genus JACDAF01. Next base: position 3,763 of record JBKJTV010000182.1, read on the forward strand.
TGGCGCTCAAGTGCTACATCGACAACTGGCGCTGGGAGGGCACACCGTTCTACCTGCGCACCGGCAAGCGTCTGCCGAAGCGCGCGACCGAGATCGCGCTGCAGTTCCGCGCCGCCCCACACCAGGTCTTCAGCCGCGACGCCTCGGCCGGTCTTGACCAGAACACGCTCGTCCTCCGCATCCAACCCGACGAGGGCATCTCGCTGAAGTTCGGCGCGAAGGTGCCGGTGCAGGGCGTCCGCATACGCTCGGTGAACATGGACTTCGTCTATGGCGCGTCGTTCATGGTCGACGCGCCCGATGCCTATGAGACGCTCATTCTTGACGCGCTCCGCGGCGACGCGACGCTCTTCACGCGCCGGGACGAGGTCGAGCAGCAGTGGCAGCTCGTCGGCCCGATCCTCCAGGGCTGGGCCGCCGGCCAGGCCGACCTCCCGACGTACGCCGCCGGCACGTGGGGACCGACCGAGGCCGACCTCCTGATCGCGCGCGACGGGCGCGCCTGGCGAAAACCGTGACCACCGCGACCCACGTCGACCCCGCCTTCTGGGGTGCGCCCACCTCGGGCGTCGCGGCGCTCGAGCGCGAGCTCGCACGGATGCGCCGCGTTCAGACCGCACAGGCCGCGGAGCAGGGGCACGTCGTCGCCCGCGCGTCCGTCCTCAACCTCGTGGTGCACGCGACGCGCGACATCCACGCGAAGCGCGCCGCCGCGACCATCGGGGAGCTCGCGCAGCGCCATCCGTCGCGAGCGATCATCGTCCACGCGGACCGCGAACACCCGATGGGTGTCGAAGCGCAGCTCGCGATGCATTGCCATCTGTCCGCCGCGGACGCTGCGCGTCAGGTGTCGTACGAGCAGATCCTCATCCGCGCGCGCGGTGACTCCGACGACCGGCTCGCGAGCGCGGTCATCCCGCTCCTGCTGCCCGATCTTCCGGTCTTCCTGTGGTGGACCGGTACTCCTCCGCTCGACGAGCGCCATTTCGACGATCTTCTTGCGTTGGCGGACCGCTTCATCGTCGACTCGGCAGACTTCGCGCGCCCCGACGTGACGCTGCCGCGCATCGCAGGCATCTGCGAGAGTGGGCGCGGCCGCTACGGCGTGACGGACTTCAACTGGACGCGACTCACGCCGTGGCGCGACCTGGTCGCCGGGTTCTTCGACGTGCCGGAGTGGCGCGCGTTCCTCCCTCACGTTACCGGGCTTCGCGTCGGCTTCGCCGTGGATGCGGACGGTCGCGACATCCACCCGTCGCAGGCGCTCCTCCTCATTGGTTGGCTCGCGTCACGGCTCGGCTGGAAAGCGACGGAGGCGCTCGCACCCTCCGAGGCGGGCGGCATGTTCTTTCGGATGCAGCCCGCGGATGGCCAGATCCAGGTGCGCGTCCGGCCGCGCTTCGAGCGCGGCCTCGACGAGGGGGACCTCTCCGGACTCCGTATCCAGGCGCAACGCCAGGGACGGCTCGCGGAGTTCGTCGTGAAGCGCGTCGCGGGCACCGGGCACGCGCTCACGACCGTTAGCATCGAAGGCCGGGTCGTCGCATCGCGCACTGTTCCGCTGCCCGCGCCGTCGGTCACCGATCTGCTCGGCGAAGAGCTCACGATCGCCGGCAGCGATCGCATCTACGAGGAGGCGCTGGCCGCTCTCGTGCGGCTGGCCTGAGTCGTGCGTGAGGTCGGACACCGATGACAGCAGAGCACTCGGAGGGCGTCGGGCGCGTCATCGGCGGTCGCTATCGCCTCGTCGAGCACATCGACCGCGGCGGTGCGGCCGACGTCTGGCTCGCCAGGGACGAGCGGCTCGACCGCGATGTCGCGGTGAAGCTCCTCGGTGCGGAGGCCGACAACGCCTTCCGCGAGCGCTTCACGCACGAGGCCCGACAGGCGGCCTCGGTGACCCACCCGAACGTCGTGACGGTGTTCGATGAGGGCCAGGAGGGCGGAGATGCATACATGGTCATGGAGTACGTGCGCGGCAAGACGCTGCGCGAGATCATCGCCGAGCGTGGCCCGCTCCCGCCCCATGAGGTCTCGCGCCTCGTCGCGCAGATCGCGGCGGCGCTCGATGCGGCGCACGCCGCCGGTGTGCTGCACCTCGACGTGAAGCCCGCGAACGTCATCGTGAACGAGACGGGTGTCGCGAAGCTCGCGGACTTTGGGATCGCGACAGCGGCGCACGGGGAGGCGGAGCGCGAGCTCGTCGGCACCGCGCGCTATGTCGCGCCCGAGCGGATCGAGGGCCTGGCACCGACACCGCGCAGCGACGTCTACGGTCTGGCGCTCGTCGCGTACGAGCTCCTCGCCGGACGGCCAGCCTTCCAGGGAGTCGAGACCGACGATCTCCTGCGCCTGCGGCTCGAGGGCGCGGCTCCCTCGTTGCGGAGCTCTCGGATCGGGATATCACCTGATCTCGACCGTGTTGTCGCGAAGGCCCTCGAGCGCGACCCGCGGGATCGCCACGCCACGGCCGGTCAATTCGCGAGCGCACTGCGCGTCGCGGCGGAGCGCGGCGACTCGACCACGCCTCTGAGCGCAGGCGCCGCCGTTCGGACCATGGCCCGGCGCGGCATCGCACTGCCAGCGCTCCCGCGTCTGGACAGCACGCTCGCGGTGCTCGCGATCGTTCTCGTACTCCTTGGTGTTGTCGCGCTGTTCCTCAACTTCGGGAGTCGGGTCCCGCCGTCGGCCGCTTCGGCCAGCCCCGCAGCGGCCGCCGGCGCCCAGGGCCGCGCACCGAACGTCGTGGGGCAGCGGCTCGACAAGGCGATCAAGGCACTGCGGGAGGCGGGGTTCGGTGTCGTCGCGTGGGACGTGGCGCAGGGCGCCACCGGGAGATCGTGCGACGTCGCGCGCCAGGATCCCGCGGCCAGTACCGCCTTCACACGGGGCCAGAGGGCGACGCTCTTCTACGTCGCGGGGAAGGACTGTCAGAAGAACGATGACTGACGCGCGCGTGGGTGCGCGGAGCGACGCGGGGAAGGTGCGGGAGAACAACGAGGACCGTTGGCTCACCCGGGACCAGGGGGGCGTGCTCCTGCTCGCGGTCGCCGACGGGGTGGGCGGCGAGGCCGGCGGGGAGCATGCCAGCGCAGCGGCGGTGGAGGCCCTCGCGGAGCGCTTCTATGCGGCCCTGGCGACGCAGGATCTGCGCTCGGCGCTCGGTGCGGCGCTGCGCGACGCGAACGACGCGGTCGTGCGTGCGGCCGGCGAGCGCGGCGACCGCTCGGCGACGACGCTCGTCGCTGTCGCGATCCGCGGCGCCGAGGCCACCGTCGCGAACATCGGGGACAGCCGCGCGTACCTCATCCGCAAGCGGGCGGCGCGGCAGATCACGACGGACCACTCGGGAGCGAACGCCCACGAGATCACACGATTCGTCGGCGACGAGCGCGGCATCCAGCCGGACATGTTCGTCGAGACGCTCCGCGCCGGTGATCGCCTCGTGCTCTGCTCCGACGGGCTGACGCGCCACGTCCCGGACGGCGAGATCGCGCTCCATGCCGCACGCGTCGAGCCGTGGCGTGCGGCGAGCGACCTCGTCGACCTGGCGAACGCGCGCGGTGGGGAGGACAACGTCACCGTCGTGGTCTACCAGGCGCGGCGTTCGCCCCTTGTACGGGCGTTCATCGCGACGGCGATCCTCGTCATCCTCGTCCTGGTCACGCTCATCGGCGCCGCGCTGGCCATCTCGATGCCAGCGCTCTGACGGCCGCGCGCGGAGCAGCCAGGTACCGGAACAGCGCCCACCCCACACCGAGGGTCCCGAGCAACGCGAGCGCGGGCGCGAGCCGGGCGAGGAGCGCCTGGCCGTCGACCGGTGTGGCGCTCGGCAGGTCGCAGCGGAATGACGGGTAGAACTGGCAGTCGTACTGCCACGTCGGCAGGATGAAGAACGCTCCCGTCTGATCTGCCTGCACCGGCAGTCCCGACACGAACGGGTAGAAGAACACGAATGCCGCGACGGCGAGTGCGAGGTACCCCGCGACGAGCGCGCGCCGCCCCGCCTCCCAAACAGAGATGAGCGCCGCGGTGAGTGCGAGGAAGTACCAGGGCAGCGCGGTGAAGAAATGGTAGAAGAACAGGACGCGTGAGATCGGGATCCACGCGACGAGCTGCACCGCGAGCGCGAACACGACGAGCCCGAGCGTCACCGATCGCGCGCGTACCGCCGCGACCGCGCACCACACCACCGCGGCGAGACCGCCCCAGTACAGGATGACGTTGCCCGCGTCGTAGATGACCGCGCTCCCGGCCTCGCTCGCGCCGTAGTACCAGTAGACCGGCTTCAGCACGAGCGGCCAGCTCCACCACGGTGAGCCGGCGGGATGCGGCGAGGTGAGGCCCGAGTGGTACCAGTACATCTGCTGCGTGAGCTCGCGCAGGTCCCAGCCGTACGGGATCATCGGTCCTCCGAACCACGAGAGGTACGAGAGCAGATAGACCGAGATCGGCAGCGCGGCGAAGCACGCGAAGAGGAAGAAGGCGTTGCGGCCACGCCAGCGCAGCAGGTCCAGGGGCCCCCCTTGGCCCGTGCGTCCCTGTGCGTAGGCGTACGCGGTCACACCGAGCGAGAGGAGGCCCAGACCACCGAGGGCGTAGAAGGCGACCCACTTCGAGGCGGCGGCGAGCCCGAAGAGCAGGCCGGCGATGGCGAGATCGACCATCGCCGAGCGCCTTGGGGCATGTGCCGCGACGACGAAGTACCACCCCGCAATGAGGAAGCACGCGACATAGATGTCGTTCATGCCGATCCGCGCCTGGGCGAACATGGAGCCATCCAGCAGGACGATCGCGCCCGCGAGCGCCGGCGCGAGTCGCGACGCAAAGAGGCGCCTGGCGAGCAGCACGATGAAGAACGCGAGGACCGCACCCGCGACGACGCCAGGGAGGCCCCACGCCAACGCCTGGCGGCCGGTCGCGACCCGCGTGGCCCCGCCCCCGCCCACGACGACCAGCTCGTCCGCCGTCCCGTCCACGGCGAGGCTCGTGCCCGAGACCGGCACGCTCGCGTATGGCGAGGCGCCGTGCGTCTCGACGACGACGAGCCGGTCGCCCGCGAGCGCGTAGAGGAACTGGGTACGCGGCACGACGGCGAGTGCGGTCGCCGGCTGCGAGATGGCGCCGGTGCGCGCGTTTGCGAGGGACACGGTCTCGCGCCGACCGCCTTCGAGCTCGATGACCTCGAGCGATGGGATGTCGGAGCGGGCCAGGAAGAGCCGGTCTGTGGAGAGCGCATGAGCGATGGCGCGCACCGGTCCGTTCGCCGGATACGACGTCCGCTCGGTCCCATCGGTCGTGCTCACGACGTGCGTGGCGCCCTGCGGATCGACGAGGTACGCCACCGTGCCGTCGTGACGCAGGGTGAGCGCCGCGACGGGAGTGCGCACGATCACGGGCGAGCCGACGCCGCGGATCTCGAGGCCATGCTCGCTCCCGATGACAATGCGGCCGCCCGCGGCGGCAAGGGCCGTGACGCGGCCCGGGAGCCCGAGGGGCGAGCGTGTGGGCGTCGTCGTCAGGCGCGCGTCCGTCTCGACAAGCTCGCGGTCCGTTGCGGCGTAGATGCGGTCCCCATCGACGGCGACCCCGCGAAGTGGCTCGTTGGCGACCGACACCGCCACGACGAGATCGCTGGAACGCTCGCGGATCATGAGCGACCCGTCGCGACGGGCGGACACCCGCACGCCGTCGTTCGTGATCGCGACCGCCACGGCATCGTCGGCAAAGCTGTCGGTGCCGACGACCCGATCCCCGGAGAAAGCGAGGATGCCGAGCGCCATGAGCTCCTTCGCGAGGTGCGGGTGCGTCCACTCGTAGACCTCGCGCTGCGCGAGGAGCTCGTAGGCCGTGCGCGCGTGATAGACCTCGTCGAAGTACATGTCGCGTGGGTGATCGAGCCGGTATCCGCGCGTCCCGAGGACCGCGAGGGCGACGAGCAGTGCGATGACGAGGTCGCGGCGCGTCGGCCGGTGGCCCGCCAGGAGGCCGGCGGGCAGCCGGAGGCGCTCGCGGAGGGCCGGCACCGCATCCGGCAGAGGCGCCGGACCCGACGGCCGCGGCACCGAGGGCGCGAGCACGGCTTCGCCGCGTGCCAGCCGCCAGGCGATGAGCGCGGCGGTGCCGGTCAGGAGCACTGCGAGCGCGAGCTGACCGGAGCGCGAGAAGAGCGTCGCTTCGATCACGGCGGGTGGCGAGACGAGCTGGTACTGCGCGAACACGAAGTACAGCGTCGTGAAGAACGCGAAGCCGAGAGTCAGGTAGGGCACGAGCAGACGCCCGCGGAGCACGGCGAAGGGCAGCAGGAGCGCGAACGCGGGGAACAGGTAGCGCTCGTGCGAGCGCGTCGGCAGGAAGTAGAACGCGAACACCGCAGCGGCCGCGCACGCGAGCGACGTGGCGACGTCACGCCGCCACCAGAGCGGGACGACCGAAGCGACGAGACCTGCGACGAGCGCGGTGCCGCCAATGACGACCAGGCCGTCGTCCGGCTTCCAGAAGTCGGCGACGATGGACCACGGGTTGAAGGCGTACAGCGAGGTGTAGGGATAGGTCTCGGACGCCGAGCGCACGAGCGCGATGAGCTCACCCGGTCCTGCGCGGAACGGCGCGGCCAGGCCGAGGATCACGACGAGCGCGGCGAGGCCGGCACGTGCGATCGGGCGCAGACGCTGGTCGCGCACGTACTCGAATGTCGCGGCCGCGAGCACGAGGATGAGTGCCAGGCCGAATTGCGGCTTCAGCATCGCGGCTCCAGCCGCGAGCGCGCCCGCCGTGGCCCAGCGCCCCCGGCCCGCGGCGACCAGTGCTGTGAGGAGCGGCAGCGTACCGACCGCATCCACCTGACCCCAGTACGCGCCCGCGAACACGATGCCCGGCGCCAGGAGCCAGAGCGCCGCGGCCAGGATGGCCGGCCGCGGGCCGCCGGCCTGCCAGGCCAGGCGCGACACGACGAGCGCGATGGCGACATCGAACGGGATCGAGACCGCCTTCACCGCGAAGCGCAGCGCGTCGCCGTCAAGGAGCGCGCCGAGGGCCCAGAGGACGTAGAGGAATCCGGGCGGATAGTCCGAGAAGTAGCCGGGCTCGTAGAAGGCACCGGGTCCGACCTCCGGCACACGCTCCGCCCACGCCATGAAGGTGCTCACATCGGTCGGGAACCCTGGCGAGCCGACGAAGATGAGCCGGACCACGACACCGGCAAGCGCGAGCGCGGCGATGGCGACCTGCGTCCGCCTGACCTCGTTCACTGCCAATACCCGAACCTCGTGATCGACACCAGGCCGTAGACATTGATCGCCACGGCGAGAAGCGTCGCACCAAGGAAGAGCAGCGATGGGCGGTCGCGCCAGCCGCGTCCGGTGCGCGCATCGCCCGCCAACGCAAGGGCAACGAGGAACGGCTGCGCGTCGATGCTGAAGCGATAGCCGAACTGAGCAAAGCCGACCGTCCCATGCACGATGTCGGGGAGGAGCGCGAGCCCTGCTGCGAGTGCTGTCGCGGCGATGAGCGGATCGCGCGGGATGCGGCGGAGGCCACCGAAGATCCAGAGGAACGCGGGCGTCGTGAGGAAGAGGCTCATGCCGATGATGCGG
>JBKJTV010000320.1:0-4961 GCA_046589985.1 Candidatus Limnocylindria bacterium
TGACCGGTGCAAACGAACCACTGGGAATCGTTGGAGATCTCGATGTTCCCGCCGCGGGCGACGCCGATGGCGCCCTTCTTGAATGGGAGGTCGCTGAGCTCGGTCGGCTGATCGCCGCCACCGGTCCCGGTGCCGAGCGGGTCGCCGCCCTGGGCGACGAAGCCCGGGACGATCCGGTGGAACGTCAGCCCGTCGTAGAAGCCCGCGGTCGCTTTCTTGATGAAGTTCGCCACGGTCTTCGGCGCCTTGTCCGCGCGCAGCTCGAACGCGAACGAGGTCCCGTCCTCGAGCTTGACGGTCGCGGTCTGTTTGGTGTCCATCGCCACCTCCACGTTCAGCCTAGGTCAGAATCACCACCTCATGCGCACGTATCAGGGCCCCCGCGGTATGCGCGACCTCCTTCCGGCGGAGGCTGCGGCGTTCGATGCGCTCCAGCGCGTCGTACAGGCGCGCGCGGAGCGGTACGGCTACCCGCGCATCTCCACGCCGATCGTCGAGGACAAGCAGGTCTTCCTGCGCACTGCCGGCGAGACGAGCGACGCCGCGAGCAAGGAGCTGTACGAGGTCTCCCTCCACGGGACCGGTGACCTCGCGCTGCGTCCGGAGGGGACCGCGCCGGTCGCGCGCGCGTTCCTGGAGCACGGTCTGCACAAGGCGCCGCTGCCGCAGCGGTTCTTCTACTGGGAGCCGATGTTCCGGGGCCAGCGCCCACAGCTCCTGCGCTACCGGCAGTTCTGGCAGTGGGGACTCGAGTGCTATGGAGCGGAGGGCCCTGCGGCCGATATCGAGATCATCGAGTACAGCGCGAGCCTCTTCGCCGAGGTCGGTCTCACGGACGTCGAGCTCCAGCTCAACAGCATCGGGGACGGACCGTGCCGGCCGCTGATCCGCGACGCGCTCCTCGCCTACTTCTCGGAGCGGCGCGCGGAGCTCTCGGCGGAGTCGCAGCAGCGGCTCGATGGCAACGTTTTGCGGATCCTCGACTCGAAGGATCCGCAGGACCGCGCGGTCGCGGCCGGTGCGCCCAAGGTGCGCGACCTCATCTGCGACGCCGACCGCGCGCACTTCGACGCGGTGACCGCGGGGCTCGATCGGCTCGGCATCCGGTACGCCGTGAACGACGGCCTCGTCCGGGGTCTCGACTACTACACGCGCACGGTCTCCGAGTTCTGGCTCACCGATCCCGGGTACACGAAGAGCGGCCGCATCGCCGTGGGGGCCGGCGGACGCTACGACGGCCTGGTCGAGACGATGGGCGGGCCCGCCATGCCGGGCGTCGGCATCGCGGGCGGGGTCGACGTGCTCCTCGCAGCGCTCGTGAAGCAGGGCGTGGCGCTCCCGGAGGCGCCGCACGCTGACGTATATGTCCTCTCGGCCGAGCCGGACGACCACGCCGATCGCGTGCAGCTCGCGATCCCGCTGCGCGAGGCGGGGTTCCGCGTCGCGATCGACTACAGCACGCGCGCGCTCGAGAAGCAGCTGGAGACGGCCGTGAAGCAGGGTGCGAAGGTCGCGGTCATCCGGGGCACGCCGGAAGCGCGTGGCGGCAACGCCATCGTGCGCGACCTCGAGAAGAAGGAGCAGCGCGTGACGCGGCTCGCCGCGGTCGTGACCGAGGTGGGCCGTCATGTGTCCAGGCAGGCACGGCCCGCGCTCCATGTCAGGGAGGGCGAATAGTGCTGCGCACACATACCTGCGGCGAGGTCCGCCTCGGCGACGCCGGGAACGAGGTCACGCTCGCGGGCTGGGTGCACCGGCGCCGCGATCACGGAGACCTCACCTTCATCGACCTGCGTGACCGCTACGGTCTGACGCAGATCGTCGCGAGCGCGAAGGAAGGCACGGCCGCGCACGAGGTGCTCACGCGGGCGCGTAGCGAGTGGGTGCTCCGGGTCCGCGGCACGGTCCGCGAGCGTCCGGGCACGACGAAGAACCCGAAGCTGCCGACGGGCGAGGTGGAGATCGTCGCGGCCGAGATCGAGGTCCTGAACGAATCCAAGACCCCGCCGTTCTACGTGAACGAGGAGTCGCCGGTCGACGAGAGCCTCCGCTGGAAGTACCGCTACGTCGACCTGCGTCGGGAACGCTCCCGCGAGCTCATGCATCTCCGCAGCGACGTCACGAACTTCATTCGCACGTTCTTCGTCGAGCGCGGGTTCTGGGAGATCGAGACGACGATGATGATCCGCTCGGACCCGACTGGCGCGCGTGATTTCGTGGTGCCGTCCCGGTACTACCCCGGGAAGTTCTGGGCGCTGCCGCAGTCGCCGCAGCAGCTGAAGCAGATCCTCATGGTGAGCGGGATCGACAAGTACGTGCAGATCGCGCGCTGCTTCCGCGACGAGGACCCGCGGGCGGACCGCGTGTACGAGCTGACCCAGCTCGACGTCGAGATGAGCTTCGTCGAGCCGCATGACGTGATGTCGATCGCTGAGGAGTGCTACACGCGCGTGTTCGAGCGCTTCGGGCGCAGGCCGCTCGCGCAAACGCCATGGCCGCGTATGACGTACGAGGAGGCGATCCGCCGCTTTGGTATCGACCGGCCCGACACGCGCTTCGGCCTGGAGCTCGTCGATCTCACCGGGGTCTTCGGCAAGACCGGTTTCAAGGCGTTCGGCGACGTGATCGCAAAGGGTGGCGTGGTCCGCGCGATCGTCATCCCGGGCAAGGCCGACGCCAGCCGCAAGGACATCGATGTCTGGCAGGAGGTCGCGAAGAAGAAGGGCGCCAAGGGCCTCGCGACGTTCGCGCTCGCGGGCTCCGAGGTGCGCTCGCCCGTCGCGAAGTTCCTCACGCCGGATGAGCTCGCTGGTCTGCGGGACGCCGCCGGCGCGAAGGACGGTGATCTCATCGCCGCGGTCGCCGACGAATACGAGCTCGCGAGCGAAGCGCTCGGCGCGCTCCGGAGCCACCTCGGCCAGGCACTCGGCCTCATCGACGAGTCGAAGCACCACGCGCTCTGGGTCGTCGAGTTCCCGCTCGTGAAGCGCACACCCGAAGGAGGGTGGACCTTCTCGCACAACCCGTTCTGCGGCCCGCTCACGGAAGCGGACCTCGCGCTGCTCGACACGGAGCCGGAGAAGGCCCGGAGCAAGCAGTACGACCTCGTGGTGGACGGGCGCGAGCTCGGCGGTGGGAGCGTCCGCATCCACCAGCGGGCCGTCCAGGAGCGGATCTTCGAGATGATGGGCACTCCAAAGAAGGAGGCCGCCGTCCGGTTCGGCGCGCTCCTCGATGCGCTCGACTACGGTGCGCCACCCCATGGCGGCATCGCGACCGGCATGGACCGGACGGTCATGACCCTCGCCGGGACCGACAACATCCGCGAGGTCATCGCCTTCCCGAAGACGCAGACCGGCGTGGACCCGTTGCTCGACACGCCAGCGACGCTCGACGAGGCGCTGCTGAAGGACCTCGGTCTCAAGGTGATCCCGCCGACCTAGACTTTCCATCGTGACAACGGCGAAGCGCGTTTACCTCGACCACGCGGCGACGACGCCCGTCGACCCCGAGGTCGCGGAGGCGATGGCCCGGGTCTTCAGCGGGACGCACGGCAATCCGTCGAGCGTCTACGCCGAGGGCCGGGAGGCCCGCGCGCTCGTCGACCGGGCGCGCGACGAAGTGGCCGCTGCGCTCGGCGCCGATCCCGCGGAGATCCTGTTCACGAGCGGCGGCACCGAGTCGGACAACCTGGCACTGCGCGGCACGTTCATCGCGCGCAAGGGCGACGGGGACAGGATCGTCACGACCGCGATCGAGCATCACGCCGTGCTCGACACGGCGCACGCGCTCGCGGAGCAGGCCCACGCGCGCGTCACGATCCTGCCGGTCGATAGCGAGGGCCGCGTCTCCGCCGCAGAGGTCGAGCGCGCGCTCGACCCGCGCACCGTGCTCGTGTCGGTCATGCACGGCAACAACGAGATCGGGACGCTGCAGCCGATCGCGGAGATCGGCGTGGTCTGCCGCGAGCGCGGCGTGACCTTCCACAGCGATGCGGTCCAGACGGTCGGCGCGCTGCCGTTCGACGTCGGCACGATCCCGGTCGACCTCGTGTCCGTGAACGCTCACAAGTTCTACGGGCCAAAGGGCGTCGGCGCGCTGTATGTCCGGCGCGGGACGCGCCTCGCCACGATGCAGACGGGCGGCGGCCAGGAGCGGGGCCGACGCACTGGGACCGAGAACGTCGCCGGCATCGTCGGGCTCGGCGTCGCGATGCGGCTGGCACAGACGCACCGCGAGGCGGAGTCGGCGCGGCAGGCGCAGCTGCGCGACCGTCTCATCGAGGGCGTGCGGACCCGGATCCCCGACAGCATCCTCACCGGACATCCTCTGTATCGGCTCCCGAACAACGCCTCGTTCTGCTTCCCGGGAACGCAGGGTGAGGCGCTCGTCGTGTCGCTCGACCTCGCGGGGTTCGCGGTGTCGAGCGGGTCGGCCTGCACCTCCGGGAGCACCGAGCCATCGCACGTCATCACCGCCCTCGGGCTCGATCGCGCCACGGCGCAGGGCTCGCTCCGTCTCACCGTGGGGCGCGACACGACCGAGGCCGACATCGACGCGCTTCTGGGGGCGCTGCCGCCGATCGTCGCGCGGCTGCGCTCTATCTCCGCCGTCCCGGCATGAGCAGCGAGTACAGCGCCGCCGCTATCGACCACTTCTCCCCGCCGCGCAACGTCGGCGCGGTCGAGAAGCCGGACGGCAAGGGGTCTGACGCGAACCCGTCGTGCGGCGACCGCACGACGATCACCCTCCGCGTGTTGGACGGCCGGGTCGACGAGGCGCGCTTCCGCACGTTCGGCTGCACCGCCGCGATCGCATCGGCGTCGGTGATCACCGAGCTCGCGACGGGCCGCTCGGTCGAGGACGCGGCGCGGCTCGCGCCGGCGGATGTCCTGCGCGCGCTCGACGGCCTCCCGCCGCGCAAGGAAGCCTGCGCGCTGATGGCCATCGGCGCGCTTCGC
>JBKJTV010000144.1:0-3009 GCA_046589985.1 Candidatus Limnocylindria bacterium
CGAGGCCGGAGACGCTGAGGCCCTCGTAGCCCGTCCACTCCCGGCCCTGGCGCCGGTACTCCGCCATGTCGCCGAGGTCCGCTGGCGCGACGTGCGCGTGGTCGTGCAGCGAGACGACGAGGTTGTCTTCGAGCAGCCGCTGCACGCGCTGCTCCTGCGCGTCGCTCACCTCGACGGTTCGCGACGGGACGCGACCGATCTGCGGCACGAGGTCGAACTCGCGGAAATCGGAGCCGGCCTCGAGGTATTGGAACGAGCGATAGCCGTCGTAGGGCTTGCGCTTCACGCTCCGCATGGCATCCGCACTTCTCCATATAGTAGGAAGAGATGGAGCTTGAGGGTCGCGTCGCCATGATGACCGGTGCGGGCCGGCTCGGCCGCGCGATCGCGACCGAGCTCGCGCGCGCCGGCGCGAAGGTCGGCGTCGTCGATCGGGACGCGGGCGCGGCCGCGAAGGTCGCGGAGGCCGCCCGGGCCGCGGGCGCCCGGACCGCTCACGCGACGGCGGACGTGTCCCAGGCCGAGGAGGTCGAGGCCGCTGTCGACACGATCGAGAAGGCGCTCGGCCCGATCGACGTGCTCGTGAACGCGCACGGCATCTTCCCGAACCGGCCGCTCCTCGAGATGGATCTGGATGAATGGGACCGCGTCTTCGCCGTGAACACCCGCGGCACGATGCTCACGTGCCGCGCGGTCGCCCGGCGTCTCGTCGCGCGCGGCGCACCCGGCGCGATCGTGAACATCTCGTCGGGCGCCGCGACCTCGGCGCGCGCGGGCGGCTCGCACTACACCGGGAGCAAGGCCGCCGTGAACATGCTCACGCACGTCCTCGCCATCGAGCTCGGGCCGCACAACATCCGCGTGAACGCCGTCGCGCCGGGTCTGATCATGGACGACGTCCTCCGCACGGGCGACAAGCACAAGTCCGAGTATGCGGAGCTGATGCTTCGCATGAGCCCGCTCGGACGGACGGGCGCGCCCGAGGACATCGCTCCAGCCGTCGTGTTCCTCGCGAGCGACCGCTCTCCGTGGACGACGGGCGCGATTCTCGAGATCACCGGTGGAAGCCACGCCGGGCGCACCCACGTGCCGCTCAGCCGCGATATGCGCTAGGGCCGGCTCGCGACCCCTCCTCGATCTCGTCGAGGTTGTCCCAGCTGAAGCCGCGCCGACCCGACTCGATGTCCACGATCATCCGGAGGACCGACTCGTTCAGCGGCATCGGAACGCCGGCCCGCTTCCCGGCGGCGATGATCCCGCCGAGCTGCGGCTCCGCCTCGGTCTTTCGCTTGCGGATCGCGAGATCCCGATAGATCCCGGTGCGGCCCTGGAGCCCGCCGAGCCAGTAGGTGCGCAGCACGCCCATCGTGCGGCTGAGCGCCGGAGCCGATCGCCCGGAGCGGAGGTCGCGCGGGTCGAAGCCGTTCAGATCGAGGAGGCTGACGCCGTTCGCCTCCGCCGCCGCGACGGTCTCCGCGACGAGGTCGCCCATCACGGCGTGGTACCGCTCTCGAGAGAGGATGTTGGCGCAGTCGGCGTCCACGAGCGCCGTCGCGAAGAACGTGCTCGCCATGGCCATCTTGCTCCAGATGTAGCCGAGGATGTTGTCCGTGACCTCGCACTCCTGCACGGCGGAGAGCGCGTCGCGCAGGGCTCGGACGCGCGGCGTCGCGCCACCGTCGAGCTCTCCGATGTGGAAGCCTCCCGTCGTGCTGTGCACGACATGGCCGGGAGCCTTGTAGTAGCCACCGAAGTTGAAGCCGGCGGCGAGCGTGCGCTCTCGCCCGACAACGCCTGCGACGTCCTCGAAGGAGAGTCCGTTCTGCATCGACAGCACGTACTCGTCCGCGCCGAGGAGCGGTGCGACGGCGGCCAGCGCCTGCCTCGTGTGCAGGGCCTTCACCGAGCAGATAACGGCGCCGAGGGGCCGCTCGAGCTGGCTCGGCGCGATCGCGTTCGCGACGCGCACCGTGAGCTCCGAACGACCTTCGAGGGTGAGCCCGTCCTCACGGATGGCGGCCACATGCTCGGCGACCGTATCGACGAGTGTCACGTCGTGCCCCGCGCGCGCGAGATGCGCACCGGTGATGCCACCGATGGCACCCGCGCCGACGATGGTGAATCGCATTCGCGCTAGCGCCGACCTCCGACCGGCGTGCGGGCCGGCGGCTGCGTGGCCTCGGCGTACGCGCGGAGGGTCGCGGTGATCGCGACACCCTGCTCCACCTGCTGGTTGAGCCCACGGAGTGCCTGCTCGAGCGCGCTGAAGAACGACAGCATGTCCTGGATCGTCACGAAGCCCATGTGACCGACGCGCGCGATCTGGCCCTCGAGACGACCTTGCCCGCCCGCGATGATCGTGTCGTGCTCATCGCGCAGGACGCGGATGAGGTTGCGCGAGTCGAGGCGCGTCGGCATCCGGAACGCCGTCGCCGTGGGGGAGGCGTAGGCCTCGTCGGCGAAGATCTGTAGGCCCAGGGCCTGCACGCCGCGCCGCGTCGCGTACGCCAGGTCCTTATGGCGCTTCACGATCGACTCGATGCCTTCCTCGGCCATGAGGCGCAGGCTCTCCTGGAGCGCGATGTAGAGCGTGATCGCCGGCGTCGCCGGCGTCGCGCCTTTCTCGAGGCTTGCCTTGTAGGTCTGGAGGTTGAAGTAGGCCTTCGGCAGGTTCGAGCGTTCGAACGCCTTCCAGGCCTTCTCGCTCATCGTGATCATCGACACGCCGGGAGGCGCACCCCACGCCTTCTGCGCGGCCGTGACGAGCACGTCGATGCCCCAATCGTCGATGTCGAGCTCGCAGGCACCCGCGCCGGAGACGGAGTCGACGATGAGGAGCTTGCCTGACTCACGGACGACTGCGGCGATGTCCTTCAGCGGGTTCAGCACGCCCGTCGAGGTCTCGTTGTGGGTCACAAAGACCGCCCTTGCGCCGTCCTTGCCCTTCTCCTTCGCGAGCTCGTCGCGCACGAGATCGGGCTCGACCGCGCGGCCCCACGGCACGTCGAC
>JBKJTV010000149.1:0-4282 GCA_046589985.1 Candidatus Limnocylindria bacterium
TACCCGCACGCCAATAGGAGGCGCGACAAGTGAGAGGCCAGCACGCGGGCGATGTCGTGCGGTCGCGGGCGGACTACGCGACGCGGCGTGGCGCCAACCTCCGCTTCCTGCTACGCAAGCGGATCCGTTGGATGCAGCGCTACGTCACGGACGACACTCTTGCGGTCGAGCTCGGCTGCGGCGCCGGCTTCACGAGGCTCTTCTTACAGGGTGCGCGCCTCGAGCTGACCGACGTGGAGCCCCGTCCGTGGGTCGATCGGGTCGTCGACGCGCTCGCGATGCCCTATGGCGACGCGACCATCGACCTCCTCATCGCGAACAATGCCGTGCACCACTTCGCGAGGCCGCCCCTGTTCTTCGCGGAGGCCGCGCGCGTGCTGAAGCCCGGCGGCCATCTCCTCCTTCAGGAGTGCGACTGCTCGCTCGCGACGCGGCTCGCGATCCGGCTCACCCGCCACGAGGCCTACGACTTCGCGGCTGACCCGTTCGATCCGGCAACGGTCTGCAACGATCCCGCCGATCCGTGGAGCGCGAACTGCGCGATCCCCAACCTGCTCTTCGACGACAGCGCACGCTTCGAGCAAGCGTTCCCGGAGTTCCGGATCCTCGAGCAGCGCCGCTCCGAGTTTTTCGTGTATTTCAACAGCGGCGGCATCGTCGGCCGCGCCCCGTACCTGCCGCTCCCGTGGATCGCACTGCGCGTGCTCGACCTCGTCGATGCCGCGCTCGTCGGTCTCGCGCCCGGCATCTTCGCGAGCCAACGCCGCATCGTGCTGCAGCGGGTGTAGCGGGCCTGCGGCGCTGACGGTCTCCGAGGACCGAGCGGACGCGCGGGAAGGGCGGCTCTGAGCCGGCCGCAGCCGGCGAAGGCGTCGGATCGGTCTTGTACTACTCGACGTGATGAAGCCCGCCCGCCCCGCGCGGTCCGCTCGGGACGGAGGATGTCAGCGCACGCGCAGCAACGCGACCTCATGCGCGAACAGCACGCGCTTGCGCGCGATCGTCTCGAACCGCTCGCGCGTGAGATCCCGCAGCATCGCGGACGAGAACGCATGCACGTGCCACTCGCTCTGGCCTGGTTCGATGTTCGGGAAGAGCCGTTCAAGTAGGCCGAGCCGGCTGAGCATCGCTTTCAGACGCACCTTCGGCGCCTCGATCGGGACCGAGACGACGATGCGAGTCGCGGGTGTCGCCAGCGATCGTAGGTGGTCGAGCACGACCCCTGGCTCCTCGACGTGCTCGAGCATCTCCGAGCAAAGGATGACGTCGAACTCACCGCGCTCGAACGGGAGGCCGCGCAGCGCATCCACCTGGAAGAGCTCGACCGGCCGGCGCTGCTCCGCAAAGCGGCGGGCCGCGTCCTCGAGCGCCCGTCGTGAGATGTCGGCGCCGGCGATGCGGCGAGCGCGGGGCACCCGTGACAGGAGCCGCCCGGACTCGCACCCGACCTCGAGCACCGCGTCGGTGGGACGGACCTGCGCAAGGGCGAGCACCGCCCGCACTCTCGTCGCCTCGATCGCGCCCGCGATGCCGCGCTCGTACGGCGTCGGGTGCGCCGCGTACATGCGGTCATTCCAGTCCGCGAGCTCGTGATCGATGACGCCGAGCGTCGTGATGGTCACGGACGGATACGATGGCACACGTGGCCGACAAGCCGACCGTCGACATCCCCGCCGGCGCGCCTCCGACCGGGCTCGTGAGCGAGGACCTCGTCACCGGGGCCGGCACCGAGGCGACACCGGGCAGCACCGTGGAGGTGCACTACGTCGGCGTCTCGTGGTCGACCAAGAAGCAGTTCGACGCGTCGTGGGATCGCGGGAAGCCCTTCGACTTTCCGCTCGGCGCGGGCCGCGTCATCCGCGGCTGGGACGAGGGCGTCGCAGGCATGCGCGTCGGCGGCCGCCGCCGGCTCACCATCCCGCCCGCGATGGGCTACGGCGCGCGCGGCGCCGGCGGCGCGATCGGCCCGAACGAGACGCTCGTGTTCGTCGTCGACCTGCTGGGGGTCCGCTAGCCGGCGAGCTCCGCGGTCACGCTCAGCGCGACGTTCCCCTTCAGCGCCACGGACACTGGGCAATTCTCCTTCGCGTCCTCGGCGATCGTCTGGAACTTCGCCGCGTCGATCCCGGGGACATTGCCGCGCACGGCGAGCGCGCTCGTCGTGACGCCCCAACCGCCATCACGTTTGTCGAAGGTGACCGCGGCGGTGACCTCGAGGGTCTTCGGCGGGGTCCCGTTCTTCGCGAGCCGTGCTGCGAAGGCCATCGAGAAGCAGGACGCGTGAGCCGCCGCGAGGAGCTCCTCGGGACTGGTCTTCCCGGCGGCCTCGTCGGTCCGGGAGCCCCAGCTCACCTCGAGATCCTTGAACTGGGACGTCGTCGCCGACGACACCGTGCCGTTCCCTGTAACGAGATCGCCCTGCCAGCGCGCGATGGCCTTACGGACCTGAGCCATGACTCCCTCCAAATAATGTGGTGGATCCACCCCATCTTGGCCTAGTCTGGCGGCGGTGGTCGGGATCCCTCGGGCGCTGACGCTTGCCGCGAACGCCACCGCCGCGCGCGCCCGCGTGCAGAAGCGGCCGAGCCGGGCCATGGCTTTCGGCGTCATCTTCGGCCTGCTCTTCCTGAACATCGCCGTGTTCATGCTGCCGATCGATTACCACGTCTTCGGCGCGTGGGCCTACCCGGGGGTCTTCCTCATCACCTTCCTCGCGAACGCCGCGATCGCGCTGCCGATCCCATACCTCCCGATCGTGGGCCAGGTCGCGCGGACGGCGGAGTTCGTTCCGCTCGTCGTGCTCACCGCGGCCTTCGCTTCGGTCCTCGGCGAATCGGTCGCGTATGCGGTGGGCCGCATCGAGAAGGACCTCTTCAGCGACCATCGCGTCTACCGCCGGCTGCAGGGTCTCGTCGGCCAGCCGGTGCGTGCGGGGCTCGTCCTGTTCGCACTCTCCGTGCCGCTGAACCCGCTGTTCGATGTCGCCGGGATCGCCGCCGGTGCCCTCGGTATCCCGTATCGCGTCTACTTCTGGTCGGTCTTTGGCGGCCGGCTCGTGCGCTTCGCGATCCTGGTGTGGGGGGTCGCCGCACTCTTCGGCTAGTCCGGCTCGCCCGATAGGCTGGAACGATGACTCCCACCGAAGCCCTCCTCGCGAGATTCCATGGCCCGGTCAGAGACTGGTTCAGCGCGTCATTCGACGCGCCGACGAGGCCGCAGCAGCTCGGCTGGCCCGCGATCGCCTCGGGCGCGTCGTGCCTCATCCTCGCGCCGACGGGATCGGGAAAGACCCTCGCCGCATTTCTCGCGGCGATCGACGGGATCATGTTCGGGCCGGTCCCACCGAAGGCCACGCGCTGCTCCGTCCTGTATGTCTCACCCCTGAAGGCGCTCGCGGTGGACATCGAGCGCAACCTCCGCGCGCCGATCGTGGGCATCGCACGGCAGGCGGAGCGCGCCGGCATCGCATTCCACGAGCCGACCGTCGCGATCCGGACCGGCGACACCCCGAGCCGCGACCGCGCGCGCTTTGCGCGGGAGCCCGCGGACATCCTGGTGACCACCCCGGAGTCGCTGTACCTGCTCCTCACGAGCAATGCCCGCGAAGCGCTCCGGGGGATCCGGACCGTCATCGTGGACGAGATCCACGCGATGGCCGCGACGAAGCGGGGGAGCCACCTCGCGCTCTCGCTCGAACGCCTCGAGGCGCTCACGGGCTCGCCGTTCCAGCGCATCGGCCTCTCGGCGACGCAGCGCCCGCTGGACGAGGTCGCCCGATTCCTGGGCGGCTTCGCCACGGCAGGCGAGCTGCGGCCGGTGACGATCGTGGACGCGGGCCAGGCGAAACGGCTCGAGATCCGCGTCGAGGTTCCGGTGGAGGACATGGCCCGTCTCAGCGAGGAACAGGTCCTCACCAGTGGCCCGGCCTCGCAGGCACTCGTCGCGCGGACGAGCATCTGGCCCGCGATCCACCCGATGCTCGTCGAGCTCATCCGCGCGCACCGCTCGACGCTCATCTTCACGAACAGCCGCCGCCTCGCGGAGCGGCTCGCGTCGGCGCTGAACGAGCTCGCGGGAGAGCAGCTCGTGCAGGCGCATCACGGCTCCATCGCGCGCGAGCAGCGCACCCAGATCGAGGACGACCTGAAGGCCGGTCGGCTCCCCGCGCTCGTCGCGACGTCCTCTCTCGAGCTCGGCATCGATATGGGTGCGATCGACCTGGTCGTGCAGGTCGAAGCGCCGCCGTCCATCGCGAGCGCGATCCAGCGGATCGGGCGCGCGG
>JBKJTV010000224.1:0-4526 GCA_046589985.1 Candidatus Limnocylindria bacterium
CTCTGGTCGATGGGTGTCGACGGCATCGCGTCCTTCCTCCGCGGGCGCACCTCGCTCCCGGGCCGGCGGAACGCCTTGCCGAGCTGGTCGCCGCGCGGCGATCGACTCCTCGCTATCCAGATCGCAGGCCAGGGCCTTGCCGGCATCACGGCTGCGACCCCGCTCGCGGTGACCATCGACCGCGACGGCACCCTGCGTCCGTACGCGGAGTCGCGTGCCGCCGGCGCGAGTCCATCCTGGGCCCCCGCTGGCGATGCGTTCGCCGTGGTGGTCGATCGACGCGGTGTCGACGCCACAAGTGCGCAAGCGGAGCTCGAGGTGCGCTTCGTGTCCATCGATGGCGCGGTCGGCCGACCGGCGGTCGCTGGCCGTGAGGTCGTGTGGACCCGCGCAGGCGTGCTCGTGCTGACAGCGACATCGGTCGATCTCGTCGAGGGAGCCTCACGCCGGACCGTCGTCGACCTCGCGCGGATCCTTGCCGATCCGCGTGGCGAGTTCCCGGCGGACCGCACGAGCACGACGTTCGCGAACCTCGGCTCTTCCCCGGGGGGTGACTACGTCTCCGTGCGCGTCGGCGTGACTCCCCGGGTCGGTGCGAACCGCTTCACCGTCGTGCTCGTGCGCGTCGCCGACGGCGCGATCTCCGCGTTCCTGAACGGGTCGACGGCACAGGATCTTGGCTGGTCACCACAGGGCTCGCTCCTCGGACTCACCCAGAACGCGGAGGGTGGTAACCAGGCGCAGCTCCGGGACGCCAGCACGGGCGCGGTCATCGCGTCACGGCCGGGGCGATTCGCCGGGTGGTCGCCCGACGGCGAATGGTCCTACGTCGCGCGGGGCGAGGGCCTCTTCGCCTACGGCGCCGCGCGCAGCGACGGAGTGCGCGTCAGCGCGATCGGGGTCCCGGTGACGACGACCACACCCTAGTGACACGGGTGGCACGCCACGCGTGTGGCGAGCTTCGATCCGACTCAGATGAGCTCGCGGAATCGTCGCAGCGCGTCCAGATGCTCATCCGTCGTGCGATAGCCGGCGCCCATAGTGGTCAGCTCGACACTCGTCATCCCCATCTGCTGGAAGGCGTCGATACCCCGCTTCCACTCTTCCGGACCGCCCTTTGCTGCGGGGATACGCCCTTCAACAGGCACCTTTCGGGGATCACGTCCGGCCTCCTGGACGAAGCGGTGGAACGCCTCCATGCCGGACCGGCCATCCTCGTCGGGTGGGAGGTGCGTGAACCAACCGTCGGCGAGCGCGGCGATCCGCCGCAGCGCTGGCTCGATGACGGTGCGGTCGCGCCCGTTCCAGCCGCCGCCCATCCAGATCGGGATCGGCCGCTGCACGGGCAGCGGGTTCAGCCCCGCGCGATCGACGCGATGCCAGCGACCGTTGAAGTCGACCACCTCGTCGGTGAACAGCGCGCGCAGGAGACCGATCTGCTCCTCGATGCGCTTCCCGCGGTCCGTGAAGCGCATGCCGAGCGCCTCGTACTCGACGGCATTCCAGCCGATCCCGACGCCGAGGGTGAGGCGCCCGCCGGACAGCACGTCCACCTCGGCGGCCTGCTTCGCGACGAGCGCCGTCTGGCGCTGCGGGAGGACGATGACCGAGGTCGCGAAGCGCAGGCGCGTCACGATCGGCGCGAGGTATCCGAACAGCACGAACGGCTCGTGGAACATCGAGCGGTGGTCGTAGGGGCCCGACCACCCGCCCGGCCGGTCGGGGTGAGCCCCGAGGACGTGGTCGAAGGCGACGAGGTGGTCGTAACCGAGCGTCTCGAGGGTACGGGCGTACCGGGCGATCTCGGCGGGGTCGGCGCCGATCTCGAGCTGAGGGAACACCGCACCGACCCGCATGCGGTCAGTATGTGCGCGTGCACGCGGCGGAGATGACGCTGCGCGGAGAGGCACGTGACGTGTATGGCTGGTCGAACGGCCCACACGACACGTACGCTGAGCACTCGCACGCGTACCGAAAGGTCCTCGTCTGCGTGAGCGGCTCGATCGCGTTCCACCTGGGCGGCGGCGAGACGATCCGCCTCGGCCCGGGCGACCGGATGGAGCTCGAACCGGGCACGCGACACTCCGCGGTCGTCGGTCCGAAAGGGTGCGAATGCGTCGAGGGCAAGTCGGAGGGAAAGCTATGAGACCGCTCGCACGCCGGCTCGACCGGCTCGGCACGGAGACCGCTTTCGAAGTGGCCGCGAAAGCGCGGGCGCTCGAGGCGAGCGGACGCAGCATCGTCCATCTCGAGATCGGTGAACCCGATTTCGATTCGCCCGCCGCCGTCGTGGAGGAGGGGATCGCCGCGCTCCGTCGCGGCGAGACGCACTACACCGGGTCGGCGGGGATCATCGAGCTCCGCACCGCGATCGCGCAGTACCTCGGACGAACGCGTGGCCTCAAGGTCGATCCCGGCCACGTCATCGTCACGCCCGGCGCGAAGCCGATCATGTTCTTTGCGCTCCTCGCCCTGCTCGAGCAAGGCGATGAGGCCATCTATCCCGATCCGGGTTTCCCGATCTACTCCTCGATGATCTCGTTCGCCGGTGCTCACGGCGTCCCGCTCCCGCTCCGCGAGTCCAACGACTTCGCGCCCGACCTCGATGAGCTCCGCTCGCTCGTCACCGATCGGACGAAGCTCATCATCGTGAACTCGCCGCACAACCCCACCGGAGGGATGCTCTCGGCAGAGGCGGTGCGCGAGATCGCGAAGCTCGCGCGCGCGCGCGACCTGTGGGTCCTCTCCGACGAGATCTATGCGGAGATCGTCCACGATGGCCGTCATCACTCTTTCCTCTCCGAGGACAGGATGGCCGAGCGGACGATCCTGCTCGACGGCTTCAGCAAGACCTTCGCGATGACCGGCTGGCGCCTCGGGTATGGCGTATTCCCCCCGCCCCTCATCGAACCCATCACGAAGCTTGCGACGAACTCGATCTCGTGTACGGCGGCGTTCACGCAGCGCGCCGGCATCGCCGCGCTCACTGGCCGGCCACCGGAGCTCGACACGATGCTCGCGGCGTTCCGCGATCGGCGCGACGCGGTCGTCGCGGGACTGAACTCGATCGAGGGCATCACCTGCCGGGTCCCGCACGGTGCGTTCTACGTGTTCCCGAACATCACCGGTCTTGCGTTGGGCGACAGCGCGACCGTCGCGGAGCGGATCCTTCAGGAAGCCGGCGTCGCCTGCCTCGCCGGGACCTGCTTCGGTGCGGCCGGGGAGGGCTACCTGCGCCTCTCATACGCGAACTCGCTCGAGAACCTCGAGCTCGCCGTCGAACGTATCGCCGAGTGGTCACGGTCCGCGAGGAGCACGCAGGCTCCGGCACACTGAGCGCTTGAGCGACGGCCGCGGCTTCGGGCAGGAACGCCGCCTCGTCACGGTCCTCTTCGCGGACTTCGTCGGCTTCACGACGCTTGCCGAGGAGCTCGACCCTGAGGAGCTACAGCAGCTCGTCTCGGGCATCTTCGAGGACCTGGCCGAGGAGGCTGTCCGGTACGACGGCACCATCGAGAAATTCATCGGTGACGCGATCTTCGTGATCTTCGGCGCGCCCGTCGCGCACGAGGACGACCCCCAACGTGCGATCCGGACCGCACTGGGGATGCAGCGCGCGTTCGCGGATCACGCCATCCGCCTCAAGAAGGAGCGCGCCATCGAGCTCGGGCTGCGCATCGGCATCCACACCGGCATGGTCGTGGCTGGCGGAGTGCGGATCGGCTCCGAGTACGGCGTCATGGGCGACACGGTGAACATCGCCTCGCGCCTCCAGAGCGCGGCGGCGCCCGGCGAGATCTGGGTGACTCAAGCGACCTTCCGCCTCGCCCAGCGCGAGTTCAGCTTTCGCGAGGTCGGCCCCATCGAGATGAAGGGCAAGGAGCATCCGGTCCTCGCGTACGCGCTCACCGGCGAGCGCACCGACATCCGGGTGAGCATCGAGCTGAACGCGCCGCTCGTCGGCCGCTGGATGGAGCTCTCGCGCCTCGACCTCGCGTATCAGTCCGCGCGCGTCGGGCGGACCGAGGTCGTCCTCATCTCGGGCGAGCCAGGCATCGGAAAGAGCCGGCTCGTCTCGGAGTTCATCGGCCTCGTCGCAGGCGAAGAAGGTGCGCGCGCAGAGGACCAGCCGCGCGTCCTGCGTTGGACCTTCTCGCGCGTGAACCAGCGCTCGTACGCCGGATTCATCGAGCCGCTTCTGGTCGAGCTCGGCATCGACCCAGGCGCGGCGGACTCGCCGCTCCGGCTCGAGGAGAAGCTCGCGACGCTGCGCTTCACGCGTCCCGAGCAATCCGGTCCCGTGCTCGCGCAGTTCCTGCACCTCCCGGGCGTGCTGCACCTCCCGGGCGTGAAGGAGCCGGAAATGGGATCGGAGGAGTGGAAGCGCTCGATGTACTTCGTCGTGTACGACACGCTTGCGGCGCTCGCGCGCGAGCGGCCGCTCCTTATCGTCCTCGAGGACCTCCACTATGCCGACTCGGCGTCGCTCGACCTGCTGTGGTTCGTGGCCTCACGCGCGACGCGCG
>JBKJTV010000239.1:0-4217 GCA_046589985.1 Candidatus Limnocylindria bacterium
GCCCCGCAAGCACGCGGACGAACACCACGAGAAGGAGGACGCCGACGATCGGCAGCGTCTGCGGCGCGAGGCCGAGGATGAACGCGAGCGGCGGGAGGAGCAGAAGAGGGATGAGCGCGAACGCAAGCGCAGTGAAGATCTGCTCCATGCTGACGGCTGCCTGTCGGCGCCCGACGAGCCAGAGACCGGTGAAGGTCACTCCGGTCACGACCGCCGCCGTCACCGCGAGCCGGAGCGCGAGCCCGGCGGCATCTAGGAGCAGGCGGCTCAGGAACGCGAGCGGCTCGAAGCCCTTCGAGCTGAGGACCAGCGTGTCGACCGAGAGCGAAAGCGCAAAACCGCCGATGAGCGCCACGAGGACGCTGGCGATCCCGAAGTGCTCACGTGGGAGTGCGCGGGCGAAGGTGCGCGGCTTCCAGAGCGCGCGTGCGAGCTGATGCCGGAACCACCCGAATTCACCGCGCGGCTCCTCTGCCTCTTGCCCGCGGGCGGTCGTCACCACAGCCAGCACTCCCTCGCTACAGCTCGGTCCACAGCGACTAGTGAACACGAGGCCCCCGCCGCAGCGGGGGCCTCGTTCCGTATCGCTTCTGACATTCGCGTCCGGCTACAGGCCTGAAATCGGTCCCATGCGGCGGTCACCAGTGGTGCCGTCCGTCTCATCCGCCGGACGCGTCGCGGGATCAGTGCCCTCTTCCGCCGAGGGCGTCATCGATCGACCTGAAGGACTCCTTCGCGGAGATGGATCCGAACCATGCAAGACCTCCCATTGGGCTTCTCACGATGGTCGCGATCGCCCGCTCCGTTGGCGCCTTGTGGAGCGTGCACCTCAGGTCTACACCTACGGCCCCCGACGTCAAGTCCCCCAGGCGAAGCCAGCCGATCCTGTGGTCAGTGCTTCTCTCAGTGCTTTTCAAGGAGCGCGCGGATGTCGTCCGGGACACGCTGTGCGGACGGCCACCACGACTCGCTCTCGTCCGCGCCAGCGGCCACCGCGGACTCGGCCAGGAGCGCGATCCCGCTCATCACGTCGATGAGGCGCACGATCTCCGGGGCGAACGTGCCGTCGTCAGGGTCATTGTGGTAATTCACGTTCGGGAGCGCGATGCCCGTCGCGGTCCAGCCGAGGCGCACGAACGCCGACGCCTCGCAGGTGCCGCCGGGCAGCAGCTGGCGCTGCGTCGGGATCCCGGAGAGGGCGAGCCGCTCCTGCGCGACGCGGAGGTAGCGCTCGGCGTCGTTGCTGAACGTGTTGTAGAGATCACCGACCCGCACGACGATGCCGCCCCCCGCCGGCGCGTAGCGCGCGTTGCTCGCCTCGATCGACACGACGTACGCCTCGCGCGGAATGAGCGCCTCTTCGGCGATGAGGCGCGCGCCGAAGAGACCGGTCTCCTCCGCGCGGGTGAACGCGGCGTGGACGTCGAACGGCCGCTCCTCCGTCTGGAGGAGCCGGAGCGCCTCGACGATGAGCGCGCAGCCCGCGAGGTCATCGGCGGCGCGCATCCGCAGCTCCTCGCCGCGCACCTCGAGGCCCGGAAGGTCGAGCACCGCCCACTGGCCGATGCGGAGGGGGCCCTCCGCCCGGATGCGCGCGTGACCTGGTGAATTACTCCGGACGTCGACGTCGCTCACGTACTCGTCGATGACGGCCCTGATCGCTGCCGAACCCTGGTCGTCGTGGACGAGCACGTCCGCGGGCCGACCAAAGCAGCGGTCGCGCAGCCCGCCGCTCACACGGACCCGGCCCGTCCGGCCTTGCGCCTCCGAGATGACGAAGCCCGGATGATCGGTATGCGCGACGAGCACAAGGGCGCGCTTCGCCACGCCACGCACGACACGCGCGTGGAGCTGCCCATAACGGTCCTCACGTGCCTCGACCCCGATCGACGCGAGCCGCTCGCGGATGGCCCGCAGCACGTGTCCTTCGTGGTAGGGGACCGTTGGCTGCGAGGCGATCGCGTCGAGCGTCGCGAGCGTCTCCGTGACATCCGGAAGGAGCGGCACGCCCGCATTGTGTATGTTCACGCTGAGTGCTCCGTCTCTACGACACGCGGCGTCGCGCGATCGTTCCCCTCCGTCCCCGCGGCGACGAGGTCACGCTCTATGTCTGCGGCGTCACGCCGTACGACACGACGCACCTCGGCCACGCCCGGACGTTCCTTACCTTTGACGTCCTCGTCCGGCTCCTCGAGCTCCAGGGGCGGACCGTCCGGTACGCGCAGAACGTCACCGACATCGACGAGTCGATCCTCCAGCGGGCCGCTCGCGACGGTGTCGGCTGGCGCGATCTCGGCGCACGCGAGGAGCGTGCGTTCATCAAGGACATGCAGGCCCTGCACTGGCGCCGTCCCGATGTCCTCCCGCATGCGACGCGCGAGATCGCGGAGATGCACCAGCTCATCGCGCGCCTCGAGGAGCGCGGCGCCGCCTATCGGCTGCCGCGCGGCATGTACTTCTCTGTGCCGAGGGCCCGCGCCTACGGCGAGCTCTCCCGCTTCGCCACGTCGAAGATGGTGCGCATCCTCGCCGGGCAGGACGACGCTGCGATGGAGGATCCTGGGCGCAGGGACCCGCGCGACTTCGCGCTGTGGCGCTTCGTCGACACCGGACCGACCTGGCCGAGCCCGTGGGGACGGGGTCGCCCCGGCTGGCACATCGAGTGTTCCGCGATGGCGCTCCACCACCTCGGGGAGCGCATCGACCTCCATGGCGGGGGTGCCGACCTCATCTACCCCCACCACGAGAACGAGATCGCGCAGACCGAGACCGCGACCGGGAAGCGCCCCTTCGTCGGCACATGGATGCACGTCGGTGCGATGAAGCTCGGCGGCGCGAAGATGTCGAAGTCGGACGGGAACATGATCTTCGTGCGCGACGCGCTCCAGCACGTTTCGGCTGAGGCGCTGCGGCTCTACCTCCTTGACGTCCATTACCGCCGCCCCTTCGAGCACGACGAACGGCGCCTCGAGCGCGCCACGCGGCGGGCGGAGCGGCTCGCGAAGGATCTCGGACGCGGCCGCGGCGTCCTCGGCACCGACCGCGCGAGCCGCTCCGTCATGACGCTCGTCGAGAGCGACCTCGACACGCCGCGCGCGATGCGCGCGCTCGAGTCGGCCGCGCGCGCCGATCCGGACACGAAGACGCGCGCGTCGCTCCGTGCGATCGCGCGCGCCCTCGGGATCGTGCCCGGCTAGGGCCTAGGCGACCGTCGTGCGACGGTCCTCGTTCCCCTCCCAGGCCTCGTTCGTAGCATTGCGTGCCTCCTCGATCGCCACCGGGTCGAGCGCACCGAGCTTCCCGTCCTGGAGCTCGCGGACGACGATCGATGGGAGGAGGCGTTGCACCTCCATCGATGCGCTCGCGCACTCGCGCATGCCGCGCTCCGCGATGGCCGCCGTCTCGCGGTCGCCGAGCGCGACCGCGGTCGTCACGAGCGTCATGTAGGACACGTAGGTCCAGTTCAGCGCGACGTGGTCGTCCCGCAGGCCCTTCGCGGCGCCCTCCGTGCGGATCTTGTTGTAGAGGCCGGCGATGACGCCCGCGATGCCGGCAACGCCTTCCTTCACCGGATGCGTCGGGCTGCCGCCGAGCGCCTCGAGACGCGCGCCGATCGCTTCCTTCTGCGCGTGGAGCTGACGGTGGATCTTCTGCATCAGCGCGGCAACGTCCGGCTGATCCTTGAAGTCCTTCTCCTGGCCCTCCATCGCCTCTTCGACGTGATGGACGGCCGCTTTCATGTCACCGAGGTACTTCGTGATGGTCTCGCGGCGCTTTTCTTCCATAGCTTGCTTGTCTCCTTCGTTACTTATGTGACCATGGAGGGAGCACGTCGCGCGCCAGGGCCCGGTCGCCTAGCGGTCTAGGGCGCTTCCCTTTCAAGGAAGAGGTCATGGGTTCGAATCCCATCCGGGCTACAAGACGCGACTTGTTGGACTTTGGTGCGGTGGCCGAGAAGAGAAGCGGCCGTGAAGAAAAGCGGCCTGGCGCAGAGAAGCGGCCGAAGAGAAGCTGCCCGCGTTCCGCCTGGGCATATCCTTGAACGCGGGAACGAGGTTGGATCGGAGGAAGAGGCGCGTTGACCTCCGCTCGCCCCGTCGCCTTGAGCTCCCGCCGATCCAAACCACGTCAGGGTTGGATGGTTCTGCGGGTGGTGCTTCTTGCGCAAGGCGGCGAGGATCTCGTCGCTCCACCAGGGCGGGACCTACTGGTCAGCG
>JBKJTV010000212.1:0-4441 GCA_046589985.1 Candidatus Limnocylindria bacterium
CGGGACGCACATATGAATATCGGATCCGCTGCGCGCCGCAGCGCGAGCCGCGCGAGCGGCACCGCGAGCATTGGCTCCCGGGGCCACTCGATGTGGACGCGATGCAGAGCGCGGCCGGAAGGCTCATCGGGCGTCGTGATTTCGGCGCCTTCGCCGCGGGCGAGGGTGGCGTGCGCGAGGTGCGACGGGCCGGCTGGTCGGCCGAGCACGGCGTGCTGCGATTCGAGATCCAGGCGAACGCGTTCCTGCGAGGGATGGTCCGCGGGATCGTCGGAACGATGATCTGGGTCGGGCGGGGCAAGCTCCGGCCGGACGAGATCGAGCGGATCATGGCGTCACGGGACCGCAGCCAGGCGGGACCGAGCGCGCCGGCGCGGGGGCTCACACTGGTGGCGGTCGAGTACGGCGAACGACAGAAGCGGCGGAGCGAGGACGATGACAACGACAACGATGACGAGTAAGACACACGCGACGAAGGCGGGGGAGATCTCGCGGCACTGGCGCGTCGTCGACGCGGACGGTGCGACGCTCGGTCGCCTCTCGACGCGTGTCGCCACGCTCCTGCGGGGCAAGCACAAGGCGACGTTCACACCCCATCTCGACACGGGGGATCCCGTCGTCATCGTGAACGCGGCGAAGATCCGCGTGACCGGCAAGAAGCTCACCGACAAGGTCTACGTGCGCCACTCGGGCTACCCGGGCGGCTTTCGCAGCGAGACGCTCGAGGACCTGCTGAAGCGCAGGCCCACCGAGGTCGTGCGGCGCGCGGTCCGCGGCATGCTGCCGCGCAACCGGCTGGGCGACCAGATGTTGCGCAAGCTCTTCATCTACGCCGGGCCTGACCACCCGCACCAGGCCCAGCGACCCGAGGCGATCGAGGAGGCGAAGAAGTCATGAAGGCATCACCGTTCTTCCAGGGCACCGGCCGGCGCAAGACGAGCATCGCCCGGGTGCGGCTGGTACCCGGCGACGGCGCGGTCATCGTGAACGGCAAGCCGCTCGACGAGTACTTCGGGCGCGAGGGCCTCGCCGAGATCGCCTCTCACCCATTCGTGGTCACGAGCCAGGCGCGCCGCTTCAACGCCATGGTGAAGGTGCAGGGCGGCGGCACCAGCGGCCAGGCTGGCGCCATCTCTCACGGCATCGCCCGGGCCCTGCTTCAGGCCGACGCGACGCACCGCACGCTGCTCCGCGGGGCCGGTCTGCTGACCCGCGACCCCCGCGCGAAGGAGCGGAAGAAGCCCGGTCTGAAGCGTGCCCGCAAGGCGCCGCAGTTCACGAAGCGCTAACAGGGGCGCACACTCAGGCCCGATGAGGGCCACGCAGGACTTCAACTACAAGGTCGCGCTCGCCTCGGGGCTGAAAAGCCTCCAGGGCGGGCGCCTCCGTCAGGCCGAGGAGCAGTTCCGCTACCTCGCTGCGAAGTTCCCCGGCCTGGACGGCGGATACCGCGGCCTCGCGAAGGTCCTCATCGAGCTGGAGGACCGCCCGGCCGCGGTCGCGATCCTGCGCGAGGGCGCGTCCGCGCTCGCGAAGGCCGGACAGCGTGACGCAGCGATCGCGCTCCTGCGTGACGCGCTCGCGCTCGATCCGCTCGACCATGGGTCGCACCGGCGTCTCTCCGCGGCGCTCGCGCTCGCAGGTGATCTCGACGGCGCGGTGAGCGAGCTGCATCGCTACGTCGACGGTCAGCTCGTCGTCGGCAACGTCGACCATGCGCGCCGCGAGATCGAGTACGCGCTCGAACGCTTCGGCGACCACCCGCGGCTGCGCGATCTCGCGCAGCGCAACGGGATCGGAGGCGCCGTCGAGGATGCGGCGCCGGCGCCCGGATCGATGGCTCCGGAGGAGGAGCTGCCCGCAGAGGCGGAAGATCCCTCCACGGCGGAGGCACGCGCGGCGCAGCTCATCGCGCGGCGCGATCCGCGCGCGGCGAGCGTCGCGCTCGAGGCGGCGGAATGGCACCTTCTCGAGGGGCGCACGAGCGCGGCGTCCGACCTGCTCCTCCAGCTGATCTCGTCGAACATCGCCGGCCACGACGCGCAGCTCCTGCTCGTCGACATCGTGCGCTCGGCCGGCAAGCCCGAGATGGCCAAGGCGAAGTGCGTCCTGCTCGCGCGCGCGCTCCGGCTGCAAGGGAACGAGAAGCGCGCGGGCGAGGTCGATCGGCTGGCGGAGGCGGTCTAGCCATGGATCAGCTGGGCGCGGCCCTCGCGCAGCTGACCAGCGGACAGGGCCTGGGCTGGAACAACCTCCTCGACATCGCGATCGTCGCGATCGTCCTTTATTACGTGCTCGCCCTCATCCGGGGTACGCGCGCGGTACAGCTCCTCCTCGGCGTCGTCGTCATCGTCGCGGTCTATGGGCTCGCGGTCGGGCTGCGGCTCACGCTCACCGCGCTCGTCCTGCAGGGCCTGTCCGTCGTTGCGCTGTTCGCGATCGTCGTCATCTTCCAACCGGAGCTGCGACGAGCGCTCGGCCAGCTCGGCCGGCTCGGCCCGCTGAGCCGGCTCCTCACACCGCAGTCCACGGAGGAGTCGCTCGATAAGCTCGTCGACGAGCTCGTTCGTGCCGCGCTCATGATCAGCGCGAACCGCCACGGGGCGCTCATCGTCGTGGAGCGCGGCACCGGTCTCCAGGACTACAGCGAGACGGGTGTCCCGGTGAACGGGCGCCTGACCGCGGAGCTGCTCGCGTCGATCTTCATGGTGCGCTCGCCGCTCCATGACGGTGCCGTCATCGTCCGCGGCACCACGATCGTCGCGGCGGCGTGCCTGCTCCCGCTCGAGGAGCTGCCCGAGCGGTCGGCGCACCGCTACGGCATGCGCCACCGGGCCGCGCTCTCGATCAGCTCACAGACCGACGCGGTCGTCGTCGTCGTGTCCGAGGAGACGCAGGGGATCTCCATCGCCAGCAACGGGCGCATCATCGGCGGCCTCGACGAGGAGCGCCTTCGCCGCGTCCTCAGCTCGCTCGTCCGTTCGCGCGTCCAGCCGTTGCCCTTCCGCTCGTCCAACAAAGCGTCCTAGTGCGAGCCCCGGGGCCGCTCCGCGCCTTCGGCCCGCGGCGCCTCGACCTGCGCTTCCTCGGGCAGGACCTGCCGCTCAAGGCCGTGGCCCTCGGCATCGCGCTCGTGCTCTGGGTGACGGTCGCTCAGGCCTCGGTGCGGGAGATCACCGTCGAATTCGACGGACGCATCCCGGTCGAGCGTCCGGAGGTCCTGGAGGGTCACGTGCTCCGTGGGCAGCTTGGCGAGGTCTCGGTGCGCCTGCGCGGGACGCCGGCCGCCATCGCGGCGGTCTCGCGCGAGTCGCTTCGGGCGACGATCGACATCTCCGTCCTTGCGGCGACGCGGGGCGAGCCCCAGGACGCCCGGGTCAGCGTGTCGGTCGCGAGCGATGGCGTGACGGTCGTCGACGTGGTCCCCGCGAGCGTGCCGGTGCGGGTGGAGAAGCTCGTCACGCGGACCCTCGCCGTCCAGGTGCGCTACGCGAACGAGGCGCCGCGGGGGTTCGTCCCCGGTGACGCCGCGGTGAGCCCGTCGCAGGTGACGGTGACCGGGCCGGAGTCGGTGGTCGCGATGGTGACGGCGGTGTTCGCGACGATGCGGTTCGGCGACGTTGGCCTCGACCTGGTCCAGGCGGCGCAGGCCACGCCCGTCGACCAGAGCGGCGCGCCGGTGGAGGGCGTGATGGCGGAGCCGGCAGCGGTGCAGGTGCGCGTGCCGCTCCTGCCGACGTCGACGACGCGCACGGTCCCGGTGCTCTGGGATCTGCGCGGCGCGGTCGCCGCCGGCTACTGGATCTCGCGCGTGACGACCGATCCCGTCGCCGTCACGGTGCGCGGCGAGCCAGGCGCGCTGAGCGCGCTCGAGCGGATCGTCGCCGCGCCGGTCGACGTCGCCGGCCTCACTGCGTCGCGGACCGCGCGTGTAGCGCTCGTGCTACCGGTGGGCGTGGCGCTGCTCCAGCCGACCGACGCAACGGTCACGGTGACGGTCGCGCCGCTCGCGGGGACGCGACCGTTCCCGCTCGTCGCGATCCAAGCCAGCGGCCTCGCACCCACGCAGGTCGCGGAGATCGAACCGCGGACCGTCGAGGTCATCGTCGCGGGTCAGCTGCCGACGCTCATCGCGCTCGCCGGCGACCAGGTGACCGCGGGGGTCGATGTCGCGGGCCGGCCGCCCGGCACCTACCAGCTCGAGGTGACGGTCCGCGGGCCGCAGGGTGTGACGATCCAGGGCGTGCAGCCTGCGCGCGTGACTGTGACAATCAGGACCAGATGAGAGAGGCACGGCTCAGCCGGGCCGAGCGAAATCCACCAGCCTTGAGCGTGGCACCGGCCGAAGGCCGGTGCTTGAGCAGGAGCAGATGACGGACGTCGCTCGTGGCTGATCGTCTCTTCGGCACCGACGGCGTGCGCGGCGTCGCGAACGAGGACC
>JBKJTV010000025.1:0-3696 GCA_046589985.1 Candidatus Limnocylindria bacterium
GCACGACGTTCGCCCCGGCGCGCGTCGCCGCGATGAGCGCTGTCGCGATGCGCTCGACATCGTCCGGGACGAGCTCCTGGAACACGACCTCGTGGCCTGCCGCGGCGAGACCGGCTGCGAGCGCGGGACCGGACTCGTCGACGCGCTCCCCGCGCGAGCCCTTCGTGCTCACGGTGATGACGCCGGCGCGGATCACCCGCGCCTCATTCCAGCCGTAGCTCGCCGCTCCTGCCGCCGCTCTTCTCCACAAGCCGGATCTCGGTGAGCCGCGCGCCGCGCTCGACCGCCTTCAGCATGTCGTAGAGGGTGAGCCCCGCGACCGCGACGGCTGTCAGCGCCTCCATCTCGACGCCGGTCTTGCCCGTCGTCGCGGACATCGCCTCGATGGCGATGCCGTCGTCCTCCACCCTGAGATCCACCGTGAGGTGGGTGAGGGGGAGCGGGTGGCAGAGTGGGATGAGCTCGCTCGTGCGCTTCGCCGCCATGATCCCCGCGATGCGTGCTGCGGCGAGGACGTCGCCCTTCGGCGTGCGTCCATCGCGGACGAGCGCGACCGTGGCAGCGCTCAATACGAGCTTCCCGCGCGCAACAGCGCGGCGATCCGTGTCCGCCTTCGCGCCGACGTCGACCATCCGCACTTCTCCCGATCGGTCGATGTGCGTGAGGGCGCGCTTCGTGGTGCGACGGGTGCGCGACGCGCGTTCGCGCTCGGGCGCGTGCGTGATCTTTCGCGGACGCTTGGCGCTCGCCGGGCCTTCGACCCGCTTTCCGGCACGGTCGATCCGTCCGCTGCGATGATCACGCAGATGCCCGCTCATTCGCACCGAGCGCTTGCCGCAGATCGTGCACGTCTTCGCGCGCCTCGGCTCCATCAGTGCGGCTCCGGCTGGTCGGTGAGGATCAGGTCGACCATCTCACCAGCCTCGTGGCGCGACGGGCCGGGTGGGAGGTCGATGAGGCAGTTCGCGAGCGCCATCGAGCGAAGGATGCCCGAGCCCTGCGGACCGGTCGTCCGCACCGTGCCAGCGCCGGCGTCGTGGATGCCGCGCGCGAAGAAGCGGAGCTGCGGGGGCTTCTCGATGGGATCGGTCAGCTGCGCCCGCGCCCGCGGGCGCGCGACATTCGCGCGGCCCGACATGCGCAGCAGCGCGGGACGGACGAACAGTTCGAAGGTGAGCAGCGAGGACACCGGGTTGCCCGGGAGCCCGAAGATCGGCACCCGCCGCTCGCCGTCCCGCAGCTCACCGAACGCGAGCGGGCGCCCCGGACGGATCGCGATCGACCAGAAGTCCATCGTCCCCATCTCGCTCACGACCGGCTTCACGTGGTCGTGGTCCCCGACCGACACACCGCCGCTCGTCACGATGGCGTCCGCGGCGAGCGCCTCGCGCAGGGCCTCGCGGAGCGCCTGGGCCGAGTCGCGCACGATGCCGAGCGTCCAGGCCTCGCAGCCGGCGGCCTTGATCGCCGCCGACAGCGAGTAGCGGTTCGCGTCGCGGATCTGGCCAGGGCGGAGCTCCGCTTCGAGCTCGACGATCTCGTCGCCGGTCGAGAGCACCGCCACCTGCGGCGCGCGCACGATCCGCACTCGCGAGCGGCCCGTCGTCGCGAGGACCCCGATCTCCGCTGGACGCAGGACCGTCCCCCGGGAGAGCACCACCTCACCTGCGAGGAGGTCCTCGCCGGCCTGCCGCACCGAAAGCCCGATCGGGGTCTCCTTCGTGACCGTGACGATCCCGCTTCCGTTGTCGGTGTCCTCGACCCGGACGATCGTGTCGGCGCCTGCCGGGAGCGGCGCGCCGGTCATGATCCGCATCGCCTCGCCCGGACCGATGCCACGGTCCGGGACGGAACCCGCTGCGACTTCGCCCACCACCGCGAGGCGCGCGGGCGCGCGCGTCACGTCAACGCCACGCACCGCATAGCCATCCATCGCGGAGTTCGTGAACGGCGGTACGTCGCGGTCGGCACTCACGTCCTCGGCGAGCACGCCGCCGAGCGCGTCGAGCAAACGGATCTCGTGCGGACGCATCGGGGGGACAGCGGCCAGGATCCGCTCGAGCGCCTCTTCGACAGTGAGGGATCGCTCGGCGACCTTCGCGGAGGTCGTGCTGATAGCGGCCATCGGAAGGTGAGTCTAGTTGCGAGGCGGAGTCAGGCCGCTCCTCGGTGGCGCGGGAGGAGGTGCGGAAGCGTGGCCTTGAACGACGCCGTGACGACATCGCCTTCCGCGAGGGCAAGGTCACGCGCCGAGCGGATCGTGACGTTGGCGACGAGTGGGAAGCCACAGTCCAGGACGATGCGGACGCGCCGCCCGATCGGCTCGAGGCGGACGATCGTCCCCGTGAACGAATTCCGCGCGCTCGTCGCGTTCGCCTCACGAGAGATAAGGACGTCATCCGGCCGCACGCACAGGAGGGGGAAGTCGTCGCCCGCGGGTGGCTCGGCGGTGACCTCGATGAGCTGGTCAGCCACGCGGAGCGTCGTGAGATCGGCCGCGACCGACTCCACTCGCGCGGGCAGCACATTCTCGACGCCGACGAACGCAGCGATCTCCGGATCGGCCGGAGACGCGAACACCCGCTCGGCGAGGTCCAGCTGACGCAGTCGGCCGTCGAGCAGCACGGCGATCCGGTCGGCGAGTGACAGGGCCTCGTCCCGGTCGTGTGTGACGAGAACGGTCGTGACGCGCCGAGAGCGCAGGACGCGTGCGAGATCGGCGATCAGGGCTTCGCGCGTCGGCGCGTCGAGCGCGCCGAATGGCTCGTCCAGGAATAGGACCTCGGGATCGACCGCGATCGCGCGCGCGATGCTCACCCGCTGGGCCTCGCCGCCGGAGAGCCCGAGAGCGGGTCGCCCCGCAAGATGCGCGATCCCGAGGCGCGCGAGCGCGTCCGCCGCGCGTGCCTGTCGAACGCTGGGTGGGACCCCTCGGAGCGCGAGGCCG
Source organism: Candidatus Limnocylindria bacterium (assembly GCA_046589985.1). Taxonomy (GTDB): domain Bacteria; phylum Chloroflexota; class Limnocylindria; order P2-11E; family P2-11E; genus JACDAF01. The sequence continues at coordinate 2,948 of JBKJTV010000025.1, forward strand.
AGCTCCGCGTTCTCGCGCACCGAACGGTCGAGCAGGAGCGGACGCTGGAACACGACGGCGACACGACGGCGGTACGCGAGCGCGTCGGTGACAGGAATGCCTCGGAAGAGGAGCTCTCCGCCGGAAGGCAGCAGCGCGGCCAGCGCGAGCAGGAGGGTCGTCTTCCCTGCACCGTTGGGCCCGAGCACCGCCAGCGTGCCGCCCTCCTCGATGGCAAGGGAGTCGATACGGACGACCTCACGGGCGCCGCGGACCACGTGCAGATCGCGCGCCTCGAGGATCGTGCTCATAGCGGCCTCGGCCGCTGCTGCGCCCACGTCGTCACCCCGCTCACGGCAAAGACGAGCGCGAGGAGGATGAACGCGAGTGCGTAGGCACTTCCAAACTCGCCCTTGCTCGTCTCGAGCGCGATCGCGGTCGTGAGGATCCGCGTGTCGCCCTTCACGTTGCAGCCCGTCATCAGCGACGCGCCGATCTCGCTGATGACCGCGCCGAATCCCGCGAGCGCCGCGCTGATGAGCAGCAATCGCGACTCACGGACGAGCAGCCACGCCGATTGGAGGCCGGTCGCGCCCAGTGACGTGAGCTGCGTGCGGAGCATCGGGTCGACGCTCTGGAGTGCGACGGCGGTGAGCCCCATGACCGTTGGCGCCGCGAGGATCACCTGGGCCAGGACGATCGCCGGCCGGGTGCAGTACCAGTCGAGGTCGCCGAGGAGTCCGCTGCGCCAGACCAGCGTCGCGACGAAG
>JBKJTV010000198.1:0-9552 GCA_046589985.1 Candidatus Limnocylindria bacterium
CCCGAACGAGGACTTCATATGCCGCATCACGCCTTCTCGGAAGAAGATTGTGCAGACGCCGCTGCATTGGCTGGATCTCGCCAGCACGCGCACCGACTACATCTGCTCCCAGTACCCGCGCCGGTGGCGGGTGTTGCGGCCGTGATCGCCTGGGGTACAAGACCGTGACCGCGGATACCTCTTATGGGGGTCAAGCGGGGGTCAGAAAGCCCAACATCGCTCGAAATGCTGAGCAATCTGACAGGCACCCGCCGTTTTGAAGACCGAGGGACTCACCGGAGCCCCCGCACTCTCAAGCCCAGCGGCTTCGGTCGGGCACAGCCGACCTCGCCTGTCCGGAGCGTCGACGATACGCGGGACGCTAGGACTTCGCGGAAGCTCCGACGTGCTGCTGGAGCTGCTCGAGGAGCTTCGCCTTCGGCTGGTAGCCGACGACGCGCTGGGCCTCGCGTCCGTCCTTGAACAGGATCATGGTCGGGATCGCGCGCACGCTGAAGCGGCCGGGCGTGATCGGGTTCGCGTCGATGTCGAGCTTCACGATCTTGAACGTCTCGTTCTCGGCCGCGATCTCCTCGAGGACGGGACCGACCATCCGGCAGGGGCCGCACCAGGTCGCCCAGAAGTCGACGAGCACGGGCTTCTCCGACTTCAGGACCTCTTGCTCGAAATTCGCGTCACTGATCTGGGTCGGCTTCCCCAATTTCAACTCTCCTTCGGCATCGACATGACTATCGCGCTCACCATTGGAACACCAATTGCTGCCCGGCTTGTTCCACCCCGGGATCCAGACCGAGCACGGCCTCCAATGCGGCCAGGTCGGCGCCTGGATCGTCGGCGAAGCGCCGGAGAGGCACCCACTTTACCAGCCGCCAGCCGCGCTTTCGCACGGCCTCCGCGATCTGTGGCAGGCGGCTGAGCTTCCACGACAGGAGCGCGTGCCGGGCGTCCGCCACCGCGTAGAAGCGGAAGATGCGGTCGTCATCGGGGATCGCCTCGCCGAGCAGGACAACGCTCCGGTGAGCCCGGGCCGTCCAATCGAGCTGCCAGATGAAGGTCATGCGCGCGCGGTCGTGCCACACGACGTCGACGAGATCGAGCGCATCCGAGCCGCCACGGATCGAGCGCGTCACCGGAGCGAGACGGTCGGCATCGTTCAGGAGATCTGCGAGGATGCTGCCGCGCGACGCCAGCGGGCCGGAGAGCGGGCGGCGGCGGAGCTCGCGCCCGAAGCGCACCTTGAAGCCGAGACGGTGGCCGGCGTCGGCCAGCGATGCCGCGAGCGCGGTCTGCTCGGCTTGCCGCAGGGCCAGTCCGTCCTCCTCACGGAGGCGCCAGCGGCCGTCATCACCCTGATCGCCGTACGACGCAAGGCACCGCTGGACGAGCTCGCGATCCGGCGTTTCGAGACCGCGGAAGAGACCGTAGGCGCGCCGGAGCACGGTCCGCGTGTCGACGTCGCGCGCGGCGGAGAGGAGCGTCCAGACGCCCCACTCGACTCGATCCTCGAGCGGCGACTGATCCGATGGCGTCGTAACGAGCCCGTACTCCGCGTCGTCGCCTTTCGCGATCCGCTCGATCCCCGTTCGCTTTCCGTCGGCGAGCGCGGACCGGAAGTGGTCAAGGAAGAGCTCGAGCTCGCTCACACCACCCGCGCGCGCGAGCGCGAGGGGTGCGAGGAGCCGACGCTTCGCGAGCGCCTCGAGCGCCGCGGCGGCAGCAAGGTCGGTCGAGATGGGTCTACCCCGCGCGGTGATCGCCTCACGGACACCTTGGCGGATGGTCTCTTCGATGCCGACAGCGTCGGCCGGTGTCTGGTCCTTGAGGAGCGGGACCTCGCGATCGAAATCCAGCACGGCCGCGGCACCGCCGTACGCGCTCGGCAGCGCGTCCTCCTGATAGAGGATGCCGCGCAGGCGGTAGCCGACACCGGCGCCGGCAAGCGCCACGGCCGCCACGGTCGCCGCCTCGGCGCGCGGGAGGTAGACGACGGCAGGCGCGTCAGCGTGCGAGCCGCGATGCGCCTCAAGGAATGCTTGCCGGGATGCGCGAAGCAGGCGCTCCCGGGACGCCAGGCGACCATCGACCTGGTCAAGCGGGCGCGCCGCCTTCGCGCCAAGGAAGAGCACGCTTGCGACGTACGTCCAGGCCCCGAGCGCGTCGTCCGTCGGCGCCTCGAACAGCGCGAGGTCGGCAGGCCCATCGGCCGGCTGCACCTGCCTCGTCCGCCGCGGCCGCGCTGCGACCCATGCGGCGAGGTCGCGCACCGTCCGCTCGTACTCGAGCCACACGTTGATCTCGCGGAACTGCGACGCGTGACCCCGTCGCGCACGTCCCTTCTCGATGCGAAGCGCCGTCGCGTGGCCTGCCAGAGCGTTCAGGCAGCTGCCGGCGACGACGACCTCGAGAAGCGCGAGCTTCAGCAGGCTGCGGGTCGGCCCTTCGCTGCCCGACGTCTCGATCGCGCGGAGCGTGCTCATGATCGCCGCGAGGTTGCGGGGCGTGAACAGGGACGCGACCGTCGCCCCGAGACCCGGCGCCTCTGGCTCGGTCCCGAATCGCTCGACGAACTGCCAGTACGAGATGCCCTTCGTCTCGATGGCCCGCGAGCGGACAAGATCCTCGTCGGAGACCGGCTCGATGAGGAGCGCTTTGCCCTCGCGCGCGCAGATCGAGCAGCGGAACGCCTTCTTTGAGGGCGCCGGTGCATCGCGCTCCCAAAGATAGGCTTCGACGACGACCGGTCCCCGGCACGTCGCGCAACGGGAGGCATAGAGCTCGCGCATCGCGATGCGATGACCAACACCAGCGAGCGCGCTCGCCGCCACGGCTTCGAGCGCGGCGACGAGCTCCTCGGCGGCGGGTGCCTGGAGGACCACGCTTCGCGCCCACTCGCCGAGTGGCTGCTGCGAGCGTCCGGCGCCGCGGCGCTCCGCACCATCGACGGCGTCCGCCGCGGAGCACGGGCGCGCGAGCGGATCGAGGATCACGGCCCCTGGCGTCGTGTAGGCGCTCGCGTAGGTCTCCGCGAGAAGCGAGGGGAAGGCACCGCCGAAACGGTTGAGCGGACGCGGGAGGGGTACCGACTCCAGTGGGACGAAGCTCTGGATCCGCTCCGGAGCGCTCAAGGCATGGTGAAGAGTACGGCCCTCCTGCCATCCACGAGCGCGGCTACGCGCAGCCCGTCCGCCGAGGCGGCGACGTCCTGGATGGTCCCGCCGGTGCCAAGCTCGTCCACCTTGCCCGAGCGGTCGAAGGCGATGAGCCGCTCGGTCCCGTCGAGGACGATGGCCCGCTTCGCGATGACGAGTCGCCGCCCGTCGGTGAGCGGCACGGTCCAGCGCTGGGGGCCGGTCGGCTCGAGCGCGATGAGGCGGGTCGGCTCGAGCACGTAGAGCGTGCTGTCGGAGCCGAACGCGATCTCGCGCGCGGCTGCGGACCCGACCGTGCTCACGGTCTTCGCCGGATCGGCGTCACGCGGTCCGAACCGCACGACCCCCTGGTCGGTGAGGGCCGCCGCGCGCGTGCCCGTCCTGTCGACGACGAGTGAGCGCACGGTGCCGGGCAGCCGGACGATGCCGCGCGGGAAGCGCTCGACACCGACGCGGAAGACCTCGACGTCGGTGCCCGCTCCGCCCGGCGCGGCCGTCGCGATGAACAGCTCGCCGGCATCCGATGCGGCGAGGATGGAGCCCGCCGCGGGGGTCGTGAGCGGGAACGGCACGCCGAGCGCGACTCCATCTGGCGCGCGCCCGGCCACGGCCCCCGCGCCGCCCGCGGGCAGTCCGGTCGGCCCCTTGGATGACGCCGCGAATGCGCGCGCGGTCGGGACGAACACGGCCTGGGTCGCGGGGCTCGGCAGGCGGAGGGTGACCCCGGAGGGGATGCCCGACGGGACGCGCAGGCTCACGAGCGTGAGCCCACCGGCGAAGAGCCACTCGCCATTGTCCGAGAAGACGAGGTGCGCGACTCCGGCGTTGAACTTCGGCAGCGACCGGAGCTGGCCGTCCTGAGAGAAGATCGCGACCGTGCCGTCGTCGCTGCCGGTCGCGAGCCAGGCGCCGTCAGGCGATACCGAGACCCGTCGCGCGCCGCCCGCCGTGTCAAAGACACGCGCCGGCTCGCGCCAGAGCTCGACATCGGGCGAGCTGCCGCTGCGTGTGAAGACGTGCCGCTGTTCTTCGGACACCGACGAGGTGACAAAGCCCTTCGGGACAAGGGACAGGGCGGCGGCCTCGGCGGCGGGCCGGTCGGCATACGTGCCGATGCGCACGACGAACGGCGCGCTGCGCGCGACGCTCTCGACCTGGCCGGCGCGCTTCGCGGCGGCGTCAGCATCTGCCTGCGTGGCGTACGGGCCGACGGCCAGCGTAAAGACGCGGTCCGTCCGCGAGGTGACGACGAACGAGGTCCCGCGGGCGACGGTCGGCCCGAGCTCATCGTCGCTCGGCAGCGAGGCGGCGAGCTCGGAGAGACGCTGCCATCCTGTCGCGACCCCGGCTATCACGCGCGCGAGCGCCGCGCGATCGGTGCCATCCGCATAGGTGGTCACATCCCGGCCAAGGACGGTCATCCCGTCGGCAAGTGCGATCAGCCGCTCGCGGATCGGGCCTTCGGCGTCGGCGGTCACGGCGATGGTCTCGCTCGAGAACGAGCCGATGGAGCGGACGATGTCACGCGCGGTAACGGAATATCGCTCGCTCGACACCACGCGATCGCGCTGCCCGTTCAGCGAACCGATGAGCGCGTAGTCGTACGCGGAGAGCTGCAGCAGGAGCGCGCCCGCCACTCTCGCAAGCCGCGGCCCGTCGCTCGCGTCACCACGCTGGACGCGCGGCTCCGGAGTCGTGCAGGCAAGCGTGAGCGCGAAGACAAGGACCAGTCCGATCGCCTGGAGGCTATTCCTCCGCGTCGTCATCCTCGTCGTCGTCCTCGACCACGAGCCGTGCATCCGGCGTGTCGACCTCGTCCGTGGCGTCGTCCGCCGAAGGGTCGAGCGTCTCATCGACTGTCTCGGTCTCGTCGGGCCCGTCGTCGTCCTCGCCGAGGCGGAAGAACGTCCCCTTGATGTAGGCGCGCTCCTTGGTCTCGACCGGCCGATGGTGACCGGGGAACGAGATGCGATGCGCGTTCTCGAGGCTCTGGAACGTCTCACGGATCGCGACACGCGGGTTCACCTGGTCGTTCGCAACGAGCGCGACGACGTACTGGTTGCCCGACTTCAGCAGCTCGAGCAGGCGTCGGCCGACCTTCGGCTCGAGGAACCCGAGCATCTCGCCATCACGAGCGTGCACGGCGACGAGGCCTTCCTGCTCGCGGAGCTCGGCGTCCGCGCCGGGCGAGTACTTGAAGAGGACATGCGGCGGTGCGGGGTTCATGAGCCGTAGGATCCCGGTCTTGCCCATGTCCTCGATGAAGAGGCGCGACTGGGTCCGGGTCTTCGTGAGGTGCGGCTTCGTCTTGTGCTCGACGAGCGAGTTGATCCGGGCCTGGTTGCGCAGCGCGATCGGGTTGTTCGGCTCCAGCTTCAGTACCTCGGCGAAAGCCTGCCGCGCCTCGTCCAGATTGCTCTGCTCGAGGTGGGCGCGGCCAAGGCGGTTACGAGCCTCGACCTCCTCGGGCACCGCCTCGAGGATCTTCTTGTTCAGCTCGATGGCGCGCGGCCAGTCGGCCTCGAGGGCCGCGGATATGGACTGCTCGGCAAGGCCGCGGGTGCGCACACCTGTGTCAGGAGCGGTCGGCATGGAATAGCGCCTCCGGAAGCGAACTGGGGAGAACCTATTGTACCCCGCGCCCGTCCCTGCGGCCCGGTCGGGCAAAGCCCACCCTCGCCTGCTCGTCTGCATTACCCTGCCGCCCGTGCCCTATCTGAGCGAGATCCAGAACCGGAAGGTCCTCGGGCCGAGTGGCGATGAGGTGGCAAAGCTCATCGACATCGCCATCGTCCCGAGCGCCCAGTTCCCGCCCGTCCAGTGGGCGATCCTCGTGACCCGGACCGGCGAGCACGCGATCCGCTGGGCCGACCTCACGAGCGAGGTGGGCCACTACCGGGTGCGGGTCGCGCTCGACCAGATCGTGAAGGCCGGCCTGCCCGACGACGCGCTGCGGCTCGGCCGCGACCTCCTGGACAAGCAGATCGTCGACACGACCGGGGCGAAGATCGTCCGGGTGAACGACCTGCAACTCGAGGAGGCGGGCGGGCAGCTCCGCCTCGTGGGTGCCGACGTCGGGCTCCGTGGCCTGCTGCGGCGCGTCGGCGCCGAGGGCCTGGCGGAAGGCATCGCGGGCGTGGTCGGGCGGAAGCTGCCGCGCGGGATCATCCCCTGGAACCTCGTGCAGCCGATCGACACCGGCGCCGCGAGCGTGCGCCTCACCGTGCCACACGCGAAGCTCGCCCTCCTCCATCCGGCCGACATCGCGGACATCGTCGAGGACATGTCCGCCGAGGAGCGTGTCGCGGTCTTCGAGCAGCTCGACATCGAGACGGCGGCGGAGGCTCTCGCGGAGGTCGACCCGGAGATGCAGGTGGAGATCGTCGGGGACCTCGACGAGGAGCGCGCCGCGGACATCCTCGACGAGATGGCGCCCGACGAGGCAGCCGACCTCCTGCAGGACCTCTCCGAGCAGCAGCGCGACGACCTCGTCGAGCTCATGGAAAAGGAGGAGGGCGAAGACGTCGAACAGCTCCTCTCCCACTCGGAGGACTCGGCCGGCGGCATCATGACCACCGACTTCGTCGCGCTCCCCCGTGAGCTCACGGCCGCGGCCGCGATCGACCGTCTGCGCGAGATCAAGCCGGACCCTGAGAGCGCGTACTACCTGTACGTCATCGACGCCGACGGCCGGCTCGACGGTGTCGTCTCGCTCCGCGATCTCGTGGTCGCGTCGCCTGACGAGCTGCTCGTGTCGATCATGGATCCGCACATCCTCAGGGTGGACGTCGGCACGTCGAAGGAGGACGTCGCGTCGCTCATCGCGAAGTACGACCTGCTCGCCGTGCCCGTCGTCGACGCCGACCGGAAGCTCCTCGGCACCGTCACCGTCGACGACGTCGTCGAGCTCATGCTTCCGCGCGGCTGGAAGAAGAGGTCGCTCCGGACCATCGCGCGGTGAAGCGGGTCCGGCGGCGCCGAGCGGCGATCGCCGCGTTCCTCGCGGTCATGGGTCCGGGGATCATCACGGGCTTCGCCGGCAACGACGCCGGCGGTGTGACGACGTACACGGCGGCAGGCGCGCGGTTCGGCTTCTCCCTGCTCTGGCTCCTGCTCGTCGCGAGCCTCAGCCTCGCGGTCGTCCAGGAGATGTGCGCGCGCATGGGCGCCATCACCGGCAAGGGTCTCTCCGACCTCATCCGCGAGCGGTTCGGTGTCCGCTGGACGATCGTCGCGATGCTCGCGCTCTTCATCGCGAACGCGAGCAACGTCATCGCCGAGTACGCCGGCATCGCCGCGAGCCTCGGGCTCGTGGGCGTCCCGGCCTTCGTGTCCGTCCCCGTCGCCGGGCTCGTCGTGTGGGCGCTCATCGTCTTTGCGAGCTATCACATCGTCGAGCGCGCGCTGTTCGCGCTCATCCTCGCGTTCCTCGCCTACCCCCTGAGCATCGCCATCCTCCGGCCCGATTGGAGTGAGGTCGGCCGTGGGTTCGTCCCGGGCGTCCCGGCCGAGCCGGGCGCGCTCGTCATGGCGCTCGCCCTCGTGGGCACGACGGTGACCCCCTACCTCCTCTTTTACCTGCAGGCCTCCGTCGTCGACAAGGGGATCGACCGCGAGTCGTTCGGCTGGGCGCGCCTCGACGCACTCATGGGCGCGACCCTCTCCGGGGTCTTCGCATTCTTCATCCTCGTCGTGTCGGGATCGGTGCTGCATCCGGCAGGTATCGCCGCGAACACCGCCGAGGAGGCGGCGCGCGCGCTGCAGCCCCTCGCCGGCGGATCCGCAGGTCTCCTTTTCGGCGTCGGGCTGCTCGGCGCATCGTTGCTCGGCCTCACGGTCATGCCGCTCTCGACCTCATACGCCATCTGCGAGGCGTTCGGCTGGGAGTCGGGCATCAGCCACGACTTCCGCGACGCGCCGGTCTTCATGGGACTCGTGACCCTGCTGCTCGTCGCCGGCGGCGCGCTCGTGCTGTTCTTCCCGCACGACCTGCTGCTGCCGCTCATCGTCGTCTCGCAGGCCGTGAACGGACTGCTGCTGCCGATCGTGCTCGTGTTCATCATGAAATTGGCGAGCGACCGCACGGTGATGGGCGACGACGCGAACGGGACCGTCCGTACGGTGCTCGGCTGGGGCGTCGCCGGCCTCGCCGGGTCGCTGTCGATCGCATTCCTCGTGGCGACGTTGCTCGGGAAGGGCTAAAGACCGCGTGGCATGAGGCCTGCGGCCACTGTGGTCGTGCTCTGGACCAGCCTCGTGCTCGCGATCCTCGCCACCGCGGCAGCCCCAGCCGCCGCGGCGACCGAAGCGACCACGGCGCTCCAGATCTGCGGCACGCTGCGCGAGCACCGTCCCGCGACGGCGAGCACCCCCGGAGCGCTCACGATCGGCACGCGGACGTACGTCGTCGCGCCCGGCACGGTCGCCGGGAACGGCGGTGTGACGGTCGCGATCGGCACGGACCTCTGCGTCCAGGCCACGCAGGGGCGGACCAGCGGCCAGCTCGTGTACTACCTGTTCTTCTTCATGCTGCGGGAGCGGGTCTGCGGGAACCACCTCGCGTCGACCCAGACCACCATGACGATCGCTGCCGACTTCGGTGAGCTGATCGTGCGCCGCGGATCCGGTCTGCCGCCGGGCCAGGGGAACGAGCGCCTCTGCTACGCCTTCGAGATCGATCGGACGACTGGCGATCTCGTCGCGACGGCAGTCCTCCCCATCCGCGACATCGACCGCGAGCGGATCTCCCACTGCGGCACGATCAAGGAGTACGCGCGCGCGACCGGCACGGGGAGCGGCAGCCTCGTCATCGGTTCGCGCACGTATCGGATCGCCGCGGGCGTCGCGTACAGCGGCGACCCGGCCGGGGACCGCACGGACCGCACGGCTGTCGGGGGCATCATGTGTCTTCGCGCAGCTCTCGGGTCGACGGGCGAGGTCGCGGAGTACCTCACGACCACGTTCGCCTCGAGCACCGGCGGGACCGTCATCGCATATGCCCCGCCATCGGGCGCACAGTCCGGCATCGCGACGCTCTCCTACCAGTCCCGGTCGACGCTTCGGATCCCCGTCGCAGTGGACGCCGCGGTCGATCTCTCGAGAGGTGGCGCGCACTGCTTCAGCACCACGGTCGACGCCACCGGAGACATGTCCGCGAGCGCGGTCATCCAGTGCCAGCAGGGCGTCGCGACGGGGCCCGGCCCGACAACGTCGAGCGCGCCGAGCCCATCCCCCTCGGCCAGCGCCGTGCCCAGCGCGACGACGAGCGCGGCCCCGACACCGAGTCCCATCGCCGCGGCTTCCCCATCGTCCGAGCCAGCTACGACAACGAGCGTACGCGTCGGACCAGACCCGCTGCTGCTCGCCGCGGTGATCGGGCTGGCGGCGCTGGGCCTGCTCGCGG
>JBKJTV010000317.1:0-5568 GCA_046589985.1 Candidatus Limnocylindria bacterium
AGCGTTCGGCCTTCGGGAGCGAGCCATACACGACGTCGCGGATGAGGACGTGCTTGAATCGGTAGACGCGACCGCCGCCGATCGCGCGCTCGTCGGCCTCGACCAGCAGGTCCCGGCGCACCGCCTCGCGCAGGAGCTGCGCGTCAGGTGCGCCGGGACCTGCTGGTCGAGGCCGACGAACGCGCGATCGGCGGCGGTCGCGTCTACCGGTTCAAGCATGTCCTCATCCGCGACGTCGTGTATGGCTCGCTCCCGAAGGCCGAGCGGTCGCGGCTGCACGACCGCTACGGGCGCTGGCTCGAGGAGTCGCTCGGCGAGCGCAGCACCGAGGTTCTCGAGATCGTCGCCCACCACGCCGAGCAGGCGTATCTGCTCGCGCGCGAGCTCGGGAGCAGCGAGGCCGAGACGCTCGGCCTTCGCGCGTTCGATCTGCTCTTCCGCGCGGGTCAAGCGGCGTCCGAGCGTGACGACGCGCCTGCGGCCGAGGGCCTGTACGGGCGAGCGGACTCGGTCGGCCGGACGACGCCGGTCCCGCGGTCGGACTGGCTCGAGGTGCGCGGCTGGATCGCCGGCTACCGCTACTACCGTGATCCCACGGCTGAGCACGTCGAACAGCTGGACGCGATCACGCGCGAAGCGCGGTCGGAGGGACCGAGCCGGATCCTTGCGCAGCTCTGCATCGCCACGGCCTGGCACCTGCACAACAGCACCGAGCGTACCGTCGAAGCTGCTGAGCTCAACGCGGAGGCCCTGAAAATCGCTCGTGATGCGGACGACGGCCGATCCACCGCTCGTGCGCTGCTCCAGCGTGGGGTGTTCGGCTATTGGACCGGAGATCTTGCGGCGAGCCGCGCCGCATTGACCGAAGCGCTGGCGCACACCGAAGAGCAGCATGCGGAACGGGAGCGCTCGGGGTGCCTCTTCTGGTTGAGGTTGGTACTCGTCCAGCAGGGCGACTTCTCAGAGGCGGCCCGCCATCATGATGCGGCGCTGCGGAGCCTGGAGGCACGGCGCTCCCATGTCGCGCGCCTTCTAGCGGGCCTGTGGGCAGGTATGTTCGCGACCCTTGTCGGCGACTACGAAGGCGCGGTCCGTGCGTTGTCGGAAACACGCGCGATCCAACACGACCTGGGAGGGGGATTCGGTCCGGCGACGTTGTGGGCCTTGGGTGAGGCACTCCTCCGCGCGGGTGACCCCGCCGCCGCAATCGGGCCGGCCGACGAAGCTGTCAGCGGATATGCGAGCCGGCGGCAATTCGGTCAGCTTCCAATGGCCCAGGCCGTCGCGGCGATGGCGCGCGCGCGGTCGGGCGACGCGACGGGGGCCCGCGCGCTCGTTGAGGCCGCACGCGCGGTCGTGCTGTCGTACGACTGGTCGGCCCAGGCGCGGGTGGAGCGAGCGGACGCCGAGGCCTGCGAAGCAGAGGGCAGGTTCGAACGCGCGCCGGCGCTCTTTGAGAAGGCGCTCGAGCTGATCCCGCCCGCATTCCAGCACGACAGCCATGACGTTCGGGTATCACTCGCGCGCTTCCTGATCCGCCAACGACGTCCCGCGGAGGCGCGCCCGCTTCTCGAAGCCGCGCGGGACTTCTACCGGGACCCGGTGGCGTTCCGGCTGCGGGCCGAAGTGGAGCAACTGCTTCGCCAGTGCCACGAGGTGCGCGCGTAGACGAGATTCCTGGACTTCACGCGACGACTGCTCTGCTCGGTCATGGAGCGCAGTGACGACTCCAGTTGCTGCACAACTGCTGCACAACTCCGCCGGGGTGACGTTGCTAGGACGGAAAACACACGAGTTCTCGAAAAAAAACGGAGCCGACGCCCAGGCTCGAACCGGGGACCTGCGGTTTACGAATCGCTGTAGGTCACGCTCGACTCGCGACTGTTCCGCACGCGTAGACCCGCGCCGACCCGGCCCGTTTCGCCCCGTTTCGCCCCAACTGCTGCACGGGTTGCTGCACGACGATCGATTGCGACATCGGCCCGTTCCGAGGTGAGGACTGGCAGCAGGGCCAATCTTTCGCGCGAGGACCTCACAGCTAGTCCCTGAGCTTGTTGGTCTTGTCGCTCATGTTGCATCCGCAGCCGACGTGTGACGGGTGACAGCTGGATGACTGCTCCCACCCCGGCGCAGGCGACCGGCCGCTACGAGGCGGCCCGACGCGGCGGCGCGATCCGTTCGGCCCCGATCCGCTCGAACGCGTCCCGCTGTGCCGCAGAGATCGGCTCCTTACGCTTCAGGCTCGCTGGCGGCGGCCAATAGAAAACGAACTCCTCGACACCGATCTCCGCATACGAGCCGACGAATTCGTCGAAGGCATCGACCGATGACAACGGATTCGGATCCGCGCGGAGCGCGAGCAATGATCGCCGGATCGCCCTAGGATCTCGCCCGAATTCGCGGCAGTACTCGTCCAAGCGTTCCGATTGGCGGCGCGTGCGATCAACCGCCTCATGGAGCGGGCGCCGGGGTAGACCAGTGTCCGTCGGCGGTTGTCCGCCGATCGTGTTCCATCCATCGCCGTACTGCGCGGCCAAGCGCAACGTCACTTGCGCCTGGGCCGCCACGACGAGCGGCGGCCGTGGGCGCTGGGTCGGCGCGGCGAGCTGTACGCCATTGGCCCGATAGAACGTCCCGACGTGCTCGACCTCCTCCCCGCGGAGGAGCCGGTCGAGTACCGCGAGCTGCTCGGCGAGGCGTGCGACGCGCTCGGCCGGCGACCAGTCCTGCGTCCCGACCGCTGCACTGTCCGGACCCGGCCACCCACCACCGATGCCGAGTTCGAGCCGTCCGGCTGAGAGGTGATCGAGCGTGAGTGCCTGGGCGGCGAGCAGCGTCGGGTGGCGGAACGCGATCTGGGTGATGAGCGTGCCGATCCGGAGCCGGGAGGTCTCGCGTGCGAGGGCGGCGAGCAGCGTCCACGGCTCGTACTCCACGAGCCCCCGGTAGCTGAACGTATCGACGAGCCAGGCACTATCGAACCCGACCTCCTCCGCCTGCCGCCAGCAATCGACGATCTCGGAGAATGGACCGCCCGCGAACGTGAGGATCCCGTAGCTGCGCTTCACATCCGGCTCGGCGCCACTCTACGGCACCATCGTCGGTCATTCCGGTGAGCACGCCCATCCGCTGCGAGCGCGGCGCATCCGAGGGCGATGGCGTCGGCGCTCGCGAAGGCGTAGCGGCTCAGCCCCGCGTTCGCATCGGAGCGAGACTGCGCCATGGCTGACGACGGTCGCCGTGAAGATGTCGGACCGACGGCGGCAACACGGTCTCGCGGGTGCAGCGATGGAAAATAAGCACGTCACATCCGGCAGCAATGAGTCGGCGGACCACGTCGGAGCCCAAGAAGCCGGTCCCCCGATGACGGCGACACGCTATCCAGTCATTGTCCGCCGAGCCTTTGGTCAGCGACACCCGCGGCCGCACGCGATTTCCGCTTCGCCCGCCTTGGGCGGCTGCCGAGCAGTTTGCGACAAGGCACGCGGCCATTGCCGGGGATGATCGACGGGCCGCCGATCGCGCCCGAGAGTCCGTGGACGAGCAGCAGGCAGAAGATCCACCAGGTCGTGACAATGCCCGCGGGCGTGGTCGCCGCGACGCCGACCGCGGCGGCGCACAGCAGCGGCTGCGCGACGATCTACACCTTGCGGTTGTCGTAGCGGTCAGCGAGCGCGCCGCCGATGCCGACGAGCTGCATGATGAGGTAGCCGCGGATGACGTTCTCCATCCCGTCGCCGATGCTCGAGCAGCTGAGCGCCAGTACCAGCGGAACGTCGGGACCGACAGCGCGATGAAACGGAGCGTGCGAGGCGCGGCGATCGGGCCGCCGTCGGTCACGCCCACGGCGGCCCCGGTCGTCATTTCGGGCGGGCTCGCTATCCAGCATCAGCGTAGCCGAGAATCCGCACATATGACGGAGGAGCGCCGCGTCGTCACCGTGCTGTTCGCCGACGTCGTTGGATCGACCGCGCTCGGGGAGGACAGCGATCCCGAGGACGTGCGCGCCCTCATGTCGACCTATGCGCGTCTCGCGCGCGAGGTCATCGGCGCGCGCGGTGGAACTGTGGAGAAGTTCATCGGCGACGCGGTCATGGCGGTGTTCGGCGTGCCCCAGGCCCACGACGACGATCCCGATCGCGCGCTCGCGGCCGCCCTCGCGCTGCGCGAGGCCGTCGCGGCCGATCCGGCGACGAGCGCGCTCGCGCTGCGTATCGGCGTGAACACCGGCGAGGTGGTCGCGGCCCGAGAGGCACGCGACGAGATGCTCGTGAGCGGCGACACGGTCAACGTCGCGGCGCGGATCCAACAGGCCGCGAGGCCGGGCGAGATCCTCGCCGGCGAGCGCACGATCGCCGCGGCGCGCGGCCGCTCGATCTTCGGCGAGCAGCGCGCGCTCGAGGTCAAGGGAAAGAGCCTGCCGGTGCGTGCGTCCGTGCTGCTCGCGCACGACACCTCACCTGCGCGCGCGGAGGAGCCACCATTCATCGGACGCGACGCCGACCTCGCGCAGCTCTCGCTGGTCGGGGCCCGCGCGTTCGCCGAGTCGCGACCGCAGCTCGTGACGATCAGCGCGCCCGCGGGGACGGGCAAGTCCCGGCTCGTCACCGAGTTCGTCGCGCGCGTCCGCGCCGAGCGACCGGCGCTGCGGGTCGCCGTCGCGCAGTGCATGCCCTACGGCTCCGGCACGTACATCCCGATGCGTGCCTTGCTCGCGTCGCTTCTGCGCGTTGCGGAGGGTGATCTCGGGGCGGCGACGATCGAGCGCGCCCTCGCGTTGCGCGGCATGCCCGGCGACGACGCGTCGCGCGTCGCGGCGCTCGTCGCGGCGACGCTCGGTCTCCAGGAGCAGACTGTCGAGCGCGAACGGGAGGAGTTCTTCACCGCCTGGCGCGCGTGCGTCGAGAGCCTCGCATCAGGTGAGCCGACGGTCCTGGTCCTCGAGGATCTTCACTGGGCGACGGACAGCCTGTTCGACCTCATCGAGCATGTGACCCAGCCGCGCGTGCGCGCGCCGCTGCTGATGATCGCGCTGACTCGGCCTGAGCTGTTCGACCGACGCCCGACGTGGGGCACCGCGCGCAGGAACGCGACGTCGATCACCCTCGAGCCCCTAGACGAAAGCGATACCGAGCAGCTCATCGCTGCCCTCGTCCCCCATGCGCCGGCGGAGGCGCTGGCGCGCATGTCGGAGCGCGCAGAGGGGAACCCGTTCTTCGCGGTCGAGCTCGCGCGCGGGCTGCGCGAGCGTGGCGAGGACGTGGCGCTGCCGGACACCGTGCAGGCGAGCGTCCTCGCGCGGCTCGATCTGCTCCCCGAGACGGAGCGCCGGGCGCTGCAGCTGGGCGCCGTCGTCGGCCGCACGATCGCGCCGGACGCGCTCGCCCGGCTCGCCGGGCCGGGGACCATCGCGACGCTGGAGGCGCTGGCCGAGCGAGACCTGGTCGTCCCGCAGCGCGACGGCGCGTACACGTTCCGGCACATCGTGATCCGCGAGGTCGCGTACGGCACGTTGCCTCGCACCGAGCGCGCCCGCGCGCACGTCGAGCTCGCGCGCTGGCTTGCCGG
>JBKJTV010000328.1:0-5315 GCA_046589985.1 Candidatus Limnocylindria bacterium
TCCAACCGTAGGTGCGCTGGTAGAGATCGAGCCGGTAGCCAGCGGAAATGAGGACGACTGCACTGAGCATCACGAGAGCGAGCGCCGAGACGACGTACGCTCGCGCGCGGCGACGCACGGCGAGCTCGGCGCCAAAGAGCACGACGCCCACAAGAACCGCGACACAGATGAGCTCGAAGAACCCGCGCCGCGCGTACGCGCTGTAGGTGATCCCCGCCGCATCGACGGTGTCGCGGCCGCCGAACAGGTACGTGATCTGGAGCGCGACGAATACGGCGAAGAGCGCGTCGATCGCGACGAGCGCGACGAGCGCAGGCTCGGCCGCGAGCCAGCCGCGCGGCGGACCCGCTGGCGCAACCCGTGACGGGGTCCGCAGCCGGAAGAACGCCCCCGCAGCGATCCAGGTCACGATCGTCGCGACCGTCACGCGGCCCGGCAGCTCACCGAGCGCGTCGAGCCACCGACGGAGATCGAAGACGTCAGCGATCGCGCGCGCGAAGACAGCGTCCGCGGAGCCGAATAGCCCCGCGAAGACGAACAGGAACGGTGCCCCAAGCAGCAATCCGGCCGCGTATCCGCCGGCCCGCGACGCTCGTGCGCCAAGGATCGACGCCACGAAGGGCCATGCCGCTGCCAGGACGCTCGCGCCGCGCACGAGCAGCGCACCGAGCGCACCGAACGCAACTGTCACGAGTTGGACGGCGGGCAGGTCGACGACGCGCGCCCCGCTCAGCATCACGACGGTCGCGACGGTCAAAGCGAACGTCGCGAGCATGTCGAAGCCGAGCAGCATCGCGTCGGCACGGATCGCGCAGAACGCCGCGAAGAGCGCCGCGCCGGCGGGGATCCAGAGGTCGCGGCGGTCGATCGCGTCGCCGCGCGGGCGCTGTGCCCACGTGAGCGTCAGGAAGAGCCCGACGGCGATCGGTACGTTGAGCCCCGGGCCATGGCGAAAGAACAGGAGCTGCGCGGTCGCCCCGAACAGTGCCGCGAAGCCAAGGGCACGCGCAGCGGTCGGCATGCCAGGAGCGTCCGTCGGTTCCGGGGCCGTGTCATCGCACGCGTGAGACGACATACGAGGAGCAAGCGGATACCGTCTCGGTGTGCGGATCCAGGACGCCGACCGCGTGTCCCAGGCGATCCAGACGCTGGGCGCCGGCCGTTCGCTCGACGCGCTCGTCGACCGCCTCTACACGCTCACCGAAGGCACGCTCGAGCTTGACCGCGCGACGCTCCATCGCATCGCGCGCGGCAAGACGCGTGTCGCGCGTGCCATAGATACCCCCGAGGCCTGCATCCGCCTCTACTTCGCGCTCATGATCGTCGGCTGCGAGCAGGACCTGCCCGTCGACGCCGTCGTCCGGGAAGGTCGGGCCGTCCTTGCCGGACTCATCGGTGACCCGCTCGCGACGCTCATCGTCGGGGACCTCGAGCGCACGCTGCCGAAGCTCTCCGACCTGCGCACGCTGCGCGAATACCTCGAGGAAGGACTACGGATATGGCTACCGAGCTGACGTTCACCCCGCGGGCGGAGAGCAACACGCTGCGGGCGCAGGAGGAATCG
This sequence comes from Candidatus Limnocylindria bacterium, assembly GCA_046589985.1. Classification (GTDB taxonomy): domain Bacteria; phylum Chloroflexota; class Limnocylindria; order P2-11E; family P2-11E; genus JACDAF01. The sequence goes on from JBKJTV010000328.1 coordinate 1,565, forward strand.
CTGCGCGGATATCTGGCGGAGCGGCTCGGGATCCGCACGCGCTTCGCGCAGCTCCCCGGCGTGCGCGCACTGCTGGTGAGCGGCGCGCGGCCCGAGCACCCCAAAGGGTTGGTCGTTGACGCGTCCCTGACCGCGGCCGAGCGCATCTATCTGTACGTCCACCTTGCCGCGCACGTCGCCCTGCGCCACAACGTCCCGGTGATGACGATCGTCGAGGCGCGTGGCGAGCCGACGTCCGACGTCTCGGTGCACCGCGATGCGGAGGAGCTCGCGCGCGCGATGTGGTGGGGTCAGAGCGGGGACGTCGCTCTGGCCGGCGTGCTGCCGTCACGTCGCGCGCGGGCCATGAGGGCGCTTCTTCGAAGCCGCGTCATGCGTCGCAGCCTGCGGGCGGCGCTCCTCGGGATGCGTCATGCCTACTACCGGCTGCACATGAGCGACGCGCTGGCCGAGAGCAGGCTCACCGCGACCTTGCGCCGTGCTCTCTGTGTCACCGCGGTGGTGTGCGCCGCGCCCCAGCTCGCGCGCGGCAGGAGCAAGCGGAGCGGGGTCTAGCGGAGGGGCTGCCCGCCCGCGGCCGACACGCCGTGCTCCTCGTGCGTCTGCGCGGGCTCGGTCGCGCCGATAACGACGCCCGCGGCGAGCGCGAGGAGCGCCCCGGTCACTGCAGCCAGGAACAGGACGTCATCCGCGATGCGGCCGGGCGCGTGCGCCAGCGGCGTGATGGTGACGAAGATCATGTACAGGAACATCGCGCCACTGGCGACACCCAGTGCCGTCGCGAACACGTAGAGGGTGAACCAGGCGCGGCGGCGCAGGAGCGCGTCGAAGAACGCGCGCAGTAGGCGGGTCACGGTCCAGACCACGAGCGCTGCGACGACCCAGGCGAGCACGTTCGCGAGCGCTGTCACATCGGCCGCGCTCATGCGCGAGATCAGGTCGCCCATCTGCCCCACGATCTTCTGCGGAGCCACGAGCTCCCCGATCGCGCTGAACGGGCCGTCGCCGGGCGAGGGGTTGAGGATGCGAAGAAGAGCGGACTTGGATTCCACTGCCTGGATCGGGCCGAAGAGCGATTCCTGCTGAAGGGTGAGTCCCGTCTGCACGAACGGTCCGAGCGACTGACGGCCTGCCGCGATCGCGAAGATCTGCGTGAGGATCGCTCCCCACGCGACGGTCACCACGCCGCCGAGCCCGTGCAAGGCAGCCGAGGTGAGCACGACTGCGGGTGCGAGGCCGAACGGCGCGACGACCGGCATGGCGAGCGCGATGGCGATCTGCTCGGCCTTGACGTCACGGAGCCACACGAAGATTCCCATCAGCGCGAAGAGCACCGCGAGGCCGGGAACGAACAGGGAGATGAGCGCGGTGCTGATGACCCAGGCGAACGCGAGCGCCAGCCCGAGCTGACCGATGAGCGAGATGATCGCGACGACAGCGGCCATCACGAACGCCGCGATCGGGTGGATGCCGGCGAGGAGTGCCAGGCCGAGCACCGGGGCCGCGGCGAACGTCGCGAAGAACGCGCTGCGGATCGGCTGGCCGTAGGTCGAGAGAAGGTGGACGACCGGGCTTTGCGTCGCCTTCGGGACGAAGTCGTGGATGGGCTCGTTGATGAAGCGCTGTGTCGTCGCGCCCATGTCGTGGACCTTCTCGAGTGCCAGAGCGAGGTCGCTTGCGCGCTTCCAGCGGAGCGACGGATCCTTCGCGAGCGCCTTCAGGACGATGGAGTCGACCTCCTTCGGCAGCGACGGCCGTAGGTGGCTCGGCGGGACCGGCTGTCGCACGACGTGGTCGCGCAGGAGCACCGCGGCGTTCGCGCTCGTGAACGGCGGCTTGCCGACGAGCATCTCGTAGAGCACGAGCCCGAGGCCGTAGATATCGCTCGCGACCGAGGCGCGCTTGCCTTCGACGCGCTCGGGCGAGACGTAGAGCGCCGTCGCGAAGAGCTGCGGGGTCTCCGCGTCCTCCTGAGGCGTCCGCGCGATACCGAAGTCGCAGATCTTCGGCTTGTCCTCCAGGTCGAGGAGGATGTTCGATGGCTTCAGGTCCGCATGGATGATCCCCCGCGAGTGCGTGAATTCGAGGCCCTGCGCGATCTCGATCCCGATACGGACGGCGTCCGCCAGCGCGAGCGCGCCCGTGCGCTCGATGCGTTGCTTCAACGAGATGCCTTCGACGTGCTCCATGACGATGAACGGCCTGCCGTCGACCTCACCGACGTCGTATACGGCGACCACGTTCGGGTGCGTCAGCTGCGCGAGCGCCTTGCCTTCTTTCGTGAAAAGGCGCCGGAGGTCCTCCTGAGCGGCCGCCCGATCGTCCAGGATCTTGATGGCGACCTGACGCCCCAGCGTGAGGTCGTGCGCGGTGTAGACCTGCGACGACCCGCCGGTGCCGATCGGCTCGAGGACCTTGTAGCGCTGCGCGATGACCCGATCCACTGCGAGCTCCCATCGCTGGGCATAGGCGGCCTGAGCGGCGCCGACCATAGCACGGCGGCCAGGTAGCACCTGCATCAGCGGATCGGCCACTCAGCAGTACCAACGGGTGATGTCGAGGTCAGTTACCCCTGTGACGAGTGTGACGAGTGTGACGAGCCGCACAGCCGAACGCCGGGCCGTTCGCACGGCCCGGCGTTCAGGGAGAGAGGGGGGTCGGTGTGCTTCTAGGAGCGCTTCTTCGACTGACCGGGCGGTGTCACCTTTCGGACATTCGCCTTCGTGTCGACGATCTTGGCGGCGGCCTCGGCGACCTGCGCCTTGGTCTTCGTCGCCTGTGTGTCGGTGAGCTTGCCCTCGGTCTTCAGCGCGTCGATCTTCGTGTTGGCCGGCGCGGTGATGGCAGCGATGAGTCCATCACGCGACTTCGTCCCCGTCGCGAGCTCCGCGAGACTCTTGCCGGAGCGGAGTTGCTCCTGCACGGCCTTCGCCTCGAGCCCGAGGTACGCGATCGCGGAGCGGAGCGAGTCGCCGAGCAGCTTGTGCACGTCGATGCGCATCTTCTGCTCCGACCTGCGCTCGTCCTTCTCGTCCTTGTCCTTCTTCTCGTCCTTGTCCTTCGTCTTGTCTTCCTTGTCCTTCGGCTCGTGCTTCGCGTCGACGAGCTTGCCGGCGCGCTCGGCGATCTCTGCCTTCGCCTTCGCAGCCTGCTCCGCGGTCATCTTGTTCGCCGCGAGCGCCTCGCCGACCTTGGCGTTCGCCTGGGCGCTGATGGCAGTGATCAGCGTCTCGCGCGTCTTGCCTTGAGCCGTCGCGAGCTCGGCGAGGCTCTTGCCCTCGCGGAGCGCGACGTGCAGATCCTTCTCGGTCAGTCCGAGGAAGGTGGCGGCCGTCTTCAGGTACCCCTCGAGGTGACCCTTCCAATTGAACGCCGGGCGCTTCTCCTCGTGCTTGTCCGTGAATTGCTTCACGGCAGCAAGGATCGCTTCACGCTGCGTCGCCGTGAGCTTGCCGTCCACGACGAGCTTGTCGAGGATCTCCTCGAGACTCGGCATCGGCGGTCTCGGCTTCTCCACGCGCTCGGGATGCGCCGACGCCTGACTGCCGACGGGCTGGAACGCCGCTGCGGCCACGCCGCTCAGCAGCGCGACGCTCAGCACCGAGGTGCCGAACACCATCGCGACCTGTCGCTTTCCGAACTTCACTGTGCTTCTCCCACCGCGGGTCTCCGTGGAGACTCTGGGCGCTCCCCAGCAGTCCTCAACCGCCTAACGAGGGAGACCGGCCAGCCGCTACGGCCGAGCGAGGAC
>JBKJTV010000120.1:0-2952 GCA_046589985.1 Candidatus Limnocylindria bacterium
CCCGCGAGCCGTCGCAGCCGAAGGCAGCGACGGGCGCGGGGTCTGAGTGAGTGCACGTGTCGCGATCGTCATGGGCTCGGCGTCAGATCGGGCCACCATGCTCGTCGCCGAGGAGACGCTGACCGGGCTCGGCGTCGAGTCCGAGACCCGCGTCCTCTCCGCGCATCGCACACCGGACGCGCTCCGCGAGTGGGCGATCGGTCTCGAAGGGCGCGGCGTGAAGGTCGTCATCGCTGCCGCGGGCGGTGCCGCGCACCTCGCGGGCAGCGTCGCCGCGCTTGTGACGCTGCCGGTGATCGGCGTGCCGCTCGTCGCGCCGAACGCGGTCGCGGGCGGCCTCGACGCGCTCCTCTCGACCGCACAGATGCCGCGGGGCGTCCCCGTCGCGACGGTCGCCCTCGGCGAGGCCGGCGCCGCGAATGCCGGCATCCTCGCGGCAGAGATCCTGGCGCTCTGGGACCCCGATCTCGCGCAGCGTCTGCGCGCGATGCGTGAGGCGATGGCGGCGAAGGTGCTGTCGTCGTGAGCGAGCGGACCATCGAGTCGCGGTTCGACACGATCTCGCCGCTCGATTACCGGTTCTACGGCGGCGACGCGAAGCTCTACCAGGAGCTCCACCCATACCTCTCCGAAGAGGCCTCGATCCGCTACAAGGCGCGCGTGGAGGGCGCGCTCGCGCGCGCGATGGCGAGATCGGGCATCTGCTCCGAGCGCATCGCCGACGCGATCGAGCAGGCCTGCCACGAGATCGTCCCGGCCGAGGTCGCCGAGGAAGAGACCAAGACGCGCCATGACGTGCGCGCGCTCGTGAACGTCATACGGGCGAAGGTGCCGGACGAGGCGAAGCGCTTCGTCCACCTCGGCGCGACCTCCTACGACATCGTCGACACCGCGAACGCCCTCCGCTACCGGGAGTGCGTCGAGAAGGTCATCGTCCCGCGGCTCGCCCGTGCCGTCGCGGTGTGCATCAAGATCGCCGAGGCCGAGGCGGAGACCGGCCAGATCGGGCGCACGCACGGCCGCCATGCCGAGCCGATCACCGTCGGCTTCCAGTTCGCCGAGTACGTCGCGCGCCTTGGTGAGCGGACGCTGAAGCTCGGCGAGGCCGCGCGCGGATTGCCCGGCAAGCTCTCGGGCGCGGTCGGCGCCTACAACGCGCTCGGCCTGATCAGCGGCGAGCCGCGCGAGCTCGAGCGCCGCTTCCTCCGCGCGCTGAAGCTCAAGCCCGCCCCCCACTCGACCCAGATCGTGCCGCCCGAAGGCTGGACCGACCTCGTGCATCACGCCATCACCGCGCTCGGCGTCATGGCGAAGTGCGCCGACGACCTGCGGCACCTGCAGCGCAGCGAGATCGGCGAGATCGCGGAAGCGTTCGCGGCCGAGCAGGTCGGGAGCTCGACGATGCCGCACAAGCGCAACCCCATCTCGTTCGAGAATGTGAAGAGCCTCTGGAAGGCGATGGCGCCGCGGATCGTGACGACCTACATGGACCAGATCAGCGAGCACCAGCGTGACCTCACCAACTCGGCCTCGCAGCGATTCATCGGCGAGGTCATCGCCACGGTCGCCTACGCCGCCGGTCGCCTCGCAGATTCGCTCGAGGGCATCCGCGTGGACAAGGACCGGCTGCGCGCGAACCTCGCCTCCGCCCGTAGCGGCATCGTCGCCGAGCCGCTCTACGTGCTCCTCGCCAAATACGGGCATCCGGACGCCCACGAGGCCGTCCGCAGGCTGACGATCGAAGCCGAGCGCGGCGGGCGGAGCCTCCTTGAGATCGCCGTGCTCGACCCCGACCTCAAGGCGTCGCTCGGGAAGATGTCCGCCGAAGAGCGCCGCGTCCTCGACCACCCCGAGGAGTACCGCGGCCTCTCCGCGCAGGTCGCACGCGACGTCGCGACGGAGTGGCGCGCGAAGCTGCAGTCGGTCCTGCCGGAATGAGCGGCGCCGTCACGCGGTCGAAGGTCCCGGGCGCGGTCCTTTTCCGTGAGGGCAAGGTGCGCGAGGTGTATGAAGCCGGCGCGGATCGTCTCGTCATCGTCGCGACCGACCGGCTCTCCGCCTTCGACGTCGTCCTGCCGACACCGATCCCGGACAAGGGAGAGGTCCTCACCCGGCTGTCGAGCTTCTGGTTCGAGCAGACGGCGCACCTCGTCCCACATCACCTCGTCGAGACCGAGCTCGCGAAGTTCCCGGAGCCGTTCCGCTCGCAGCGCGACCTCGCCGGGCGATCGGTGTTCGTGCGCCGCTGCGAACGGATCGACATCGAGTGCGTGGCACGCGGGTACATCTCCGGGTCGGCGTGGTCCGAGTACAAGAAGGATGGGACCGTGGCCGGCGAGCGGTTGCCGCGCGGGCTCGAAGAGTCCGCGCGCCTCCACGAGCCGATCTTCACACCGGCCACGAAGGCGGTGACCGGTCACGACGAGAACATCTCGCGTGCTCAGCTCGCTGCGCTCGTCGGGCGAGACCTCGCGAAGCAGCTGGAAGAGGTGACGCTCGCGCTCTACCGCTTCGCGCACGCCTACGCGCTCGGAAAGGGCGTCATCCTCGCCGACACGAAGTTCGAGTTCGGCTTCGCCGGCGATCAGCTCATGCTCATCGACGAGGCGCTCACGCCGGACTCTTCACGCTATTGGGACGCCGCGCTCTATCGCCCGGGCGGCTCGCCGCCCTCCTTTGACAAGCAGTTCGTGCGCGATCACCTCCTCGCGGCCGGGTGGGACCGCGAGCCACCCGGGCCCGCGCTGCCGGAGGACGTCGTCCGCGGCACGAGCGAGCGCTATCGCGAGGCCTACCGGAAGATCACCGGACGGGCGTTCTAGTGGAGTTCGTCGCGACCATCCGCGTCCGCCCGAAGGACGAGGTCCGCGATCCGCAGGGCGAGTCCGTCGCGGGCGCGCTGCGCGCGCTCGGCTTCGCGATCGCTGACGTGCGCACCGGCAAGGAGATCGT
>JBKJTV010000169.1:0-3938 GCA_046589985.1 Candidatus Limnocylindria bacterium
CAGCAGGTTCACGCCGACGACGACGTCGTACACGCCGAGCCGCAGGTCGCGCAGGATCTCGATGCGCTCGATCGTCTCGATCTCGGAGTGCAGGTACTGCACCTTGACGCCCATCTCGCGCAGGTAGTCGGAGAGGTCCTCCGCCATCTTCTTCGTGAGCGTCGTCACGATCGCGCGCTGCCCGGCCGTGACGCGGAGCCCGAGCTCGTGGAGCAGGTCGTCGATCTGACCAGCGGTCTTGCGGATGGAGATCTCCGGCTCGAGCAAGCCGGTCGGGCGGATGATCTGCTCGATGAACTTCGTCGGGCCGCCGACCTTCTCGGTCTCGTACGGTCCCGGCGTTGCGGAGACGTAGATCGCCTGGTCGAGGCGCTCCTCGAACTCGGTGAAGGTGAGCGGGCGGTTGTCGAGCGCGCTCGGCAGGCGGAAGCCGTAATCGACGAGGATCTCCTTGCGCGCGCGGTCGCCGCCCCACATGCCACCGACCTGCGGGATCGAGATGTGCGATTCGTCGATGAACATCAGGAAGTCCGGCGGGAAGTAATCGAGGAGCGTCCACGGCCGGCTGCCCGCCGGGCGCCGCGCGAGGTGACGCGAGTAGTTCTCGACGCCGGGGCAGGTGCCGGTCTCGCGCAGCATCTCGATGTCGAAGTTCGTTCGCTGCCGCAGGCGCTGCGACTCGAGGAGCCGGCCCTGCTTGTCCAGCTCCGCGAGGCGCTCCTCGAGCTCGACCTCGATGTCCTTGATCGCCTCCATGAGCTTGTCGCGCGGCGTCACGAAGTGACGTGCGGGGTGGATGTCGACGCGGTCCCGTTCCGCCAGCACCTCGCCGGTGAGCGGGTCGATCTCGGTGATCCGCTCGACGACGTCGCCGAAGAACTCGACCCGCACCGCGAGGTCCTCGTACGCGGGGTGGATCTCGAGCGTGTCGCCGCGGACCCGGAACGTGCTGCGCATGAAGGCCTGATCGTTCCGCGCGTACTGGATGTCGATGAGGTGGCGCAGCACCTTGTCGCGGCGCTCGCGCTGGCCCTTCTGGAGACGGACCGTCACCGAGCCGTAGTCGACTGGCGCGCCGATGCCGTAGATGCACGACACCGACGCGACGATGATCACGTCGCGCCGCTCGAAGAGCGCGCGCGTCGCCGAATGGCGCATGCGATCGATCTCCTCGTTTCGGGAGGAGTCCTTCTCGATGTAGGTGTCGCTGCGGGCGATGTACGCCTCGGGCTGGTAGTAGTCGTAGTAGGAGACGAAGTACTCGACCGAGCTCTGCGGAAAGAACTCCTTGAACTCGCCGTAAAGCTGCGCGGCGAGCGTCTTGTTATGAGCGAGGACGAGGGCCGGGCGTCCTGACTCCGCGATGACCTTCGCCATCGTCACGGTCTTCCCCGACCCGGTCACACCGAGCAGGACCTGGTGCTTCGCACGCTTCGCGAGACCATCCAGGAGCGAAGCGGACGCGCGCTCCTGGTCCCCGGCGAGCGGCCAGGGCAGCTGCAGCCCGAAGCGGGCGGGCCCGCTGGGGCGATCGAGTGGGACGGTCAGCTCGTCGATTGAGGACACAGCCATCTCCGATGATAGAACGGGCGTTCTGCCTCAGCAGTGACGCGTTCGATGACCCATTCTAGGCCTCAGGCGTTGTGGCGGAGGGCCGCCCGGCGCTAGGGTTCGCGGTCGAGGCAGCGGAGGGAAGGCACATCGTGGAAGACCGTTCAAAGCGCCGCGCCAGGCTGATCCTGATCGTCGGCTTCCTGCTGGCGCTCCTGGCGGCAGTCGGGACCTTCGTCGTGGCCTCGGGCGGGCAGCAGTCGGCCCCCGCAGCCGCGCCCACCATTGAGGTGCTTGTCGCGGCGCGCGACATCCCACCGAAGACGCAGATCGCCGCTGCCGACCTCAAAGCGGTCAAGATCAACAGCGACGCCGTGCCCGTGACCGCCCTCCGCGCCGAGCAGCAGAAGGACGTCGTCGGCAAGGTCGTGACCGTCCCGATCCAGAGCGGCGAGTTCATCCTGAACGGCAAGTTCGGCACGACGCTGGGCGCAACGTTCACCGTCTTCCCAGCCAACGTCGTGACGGATCCTGGCCAGCCGATCCCGCCCGGGACGCCGAACTACCGCGCGATGTCCATCACCGTACCCGACCAGTTCGCGGTCGGCGGCGCCATCCAGGTCGGCGACACCATCGACATCATGTACACGTTCACTTTCGACCCGAACAAGTACTTCGTGCCGCAGCCCGGGATCGTGGCGGGAAGCGCTCAGGACCGGCGGACGATCGACTTCTCGACGAAGATCATCCTCGAGAAGGTCCCGGTCATCGCGCGGACCCTCGCCGTCTACACGATCCGCACGGACGCGACGACAGCTGAGCGCCTCGCGTACCTGCAGGCCGCCGGTGCGCAGATCCAGATGCTGCTTCGCGCGCCGGCCGACGATCGCGCGGCGCGGACCGAGGGTGCGACCTTCGAGCCGGTGCAGCAGACGTTCGGCTTCCGCGTCCCGCAGCGGATCACGCCCTAGCGGCGCGGACCTCGCCCCAGGCGCGCTCGACGACGGCCTTCGTGGCCTCGCGGTCGCGGTCGTTCACGATCACGACGTCCGCCGCCGCCAGGAACTCATCGTCGCTCGCCTGATTGCGCAGCCGCTGGAGCGCGTCATCTTCGCTCACCCCACGCCCGGCAAGGCGTGAGAGGAGCGTCTGACGCGGTGCGATGACCACCCAGAGCCGGTCGCACGCACGCTGCAGTGGCGTCCCGAGGAGCTTGATCGCCTCGACGACGAGCACCTCGGTCTCGGGCAGCATCGAGCGCGCCTGGAGGATCCGCGCGATGACGCGCGGGTGGAGGATGCGCTCGAGCGCATCGAGCTCGCGAGGGTCGGCAAAGACCTTCTCCGCGAGCTTGCGCCGGTCCACCTCCTTGTCCTCACCGAGGACCTCCGTCCCGAAACGCTGGATGACCGCGCTGTAGCCCACGGTCCCGCGCAGCAGCTCGTCGCGCGCGATCGCGTCCGAGTCGAGCACTTTCGCGCCGAGCGCCCGCAGCATCCCCGCGACCGTCGACTTCCCCGCCCCAAGCGGCCCGGTGAGCCCGACGACGAAAGCGCTCAGGGCCGTGGCTCCTCGTGCTTCGCCCATTCGTCGTAGAGCTCCCGGAGAGCGCGCGCCGTCGCGGCGTGCTCCTCGCCGATGCGCCGCGTCTCCAAGTAATTGCCCGCCTGGGCGATCTCCGCGACCTTCGCCTCGAGCTGTTTCAGCTGGAGCTCCATCGACTCGATGCGAGCCTCGAGCGCCCGCGTCCCTTCTACCTTTCTGGGACGTGATGACGTGCTGCGCCGCCCTGACGCAGACGAGGCGGTCGAGGGCGGTGCCGGCTTTCGCGCAGCGGGGGGTCGGGCCCCGCGGGGCCCGTGCGCGCGCGCCGTTCCGCGGGCAGCCGTCGCAGAAGCTCCCCCGCCAGCGGAAGCCGGCACCGCCCCAAAAGTCAGCGACGACCCACGGACGACAGGAGCGTCGCCACGCTTCACAGCCGACCAGTTGCCCTCGTAAGCGACGAGCGTGCCGTCCGCGACGAGCCAGACCTCCGTCGCCAGCTTGTCGATGAAGTAGCGGTCGTGCGACACAGCCACGAGAGCGCCCTGATACGCCATGAGGACCTCCTCGAGCGCCTCGCGGGCCGCGAGGTCGAGGTGGTTCGTCGGCTCGTCGAGCACCAGCAGGTTGGCGTTCCGGACCGAGAGCCGCGCGAGCGCGAGTCTGGTGCGCTCGCCACCGGACAGCACGCCGACCTTCCGGAACACCTCCTCGCCGCGGAACAGGAAACGCGCGAGCACGCCACGCGCCCCTTGCTCGTCCAGCCGGCTCGCCGAGCGCAGCGAGTCGAGCACGGTCTCGTCGCCCATGAGCTCGGCCTGCGCCTGCGCGAGGAACGCGACGCT
>JBKJTV010000203.1:0-3026 GCA_046589985.1 Candidatus Limnocylindria bacterium
CGTGCGCTGCTCGGCCGGCAGGCGGGCGAGAGCGGCCTCGACCAGCCGCAACGCCTCCCGATCGGACGCCGGGGGCCCCGAGCTCGCGGACCTGGCGTCCGATCGGGAGGCGTTGCGGCTGGTCGAGGCCGCTCTCGCCCGCCTGCCGGCCGAGCAGCGCACGGTCGTCGTCCTTCGCGACGTCGAGGGCTTCGATTACGAGGAGATCGCCCGGATCACCGCCACCGAGCTCGGCACCGTGAAGTCGCGCATCCACCGAGGGCGCCTCGCGGTACGCAACGCCCTCGTGGCCCAAGGCTGGCGAGGACCGAGCGGATGACGGGAACCTGGACGACCCGGGTGGCGTTCAAAGAGTGATGGAGCACGTCCGCGACGATCTCTCCGCGTACCTCGACGGCGCGCTCTTGCCTACCCGACAGTCTGACGTCGACGCCCACCTCCGGACCTGCGAGCCGTGCCGGAGCTCGCTCGCGGAGCTGCGGACGACCGCACGGCTCATCGCGGCGCTCCCGGCGGCCCTGCCGTCGCGTCGCCTGGTGCCCGCGCTTGCGCCGAAGATGAGCTGGCTGCGGCCGCTCCGGTCCTTTTCCGCGGTGGCTACGGGCGCGTTCGTCCTCTTGTTCATGGCATCGGCGACGCTCGACACCGGCTTCCGCATGGGTGGCGGCGGAACGTCCCCGTCCAGCGGACGGCTCATCGGCGGTCCGACGCCTGCGGCTGCCGCGCTCGAGGCAGCTCCGCGCACGGACGCCGCGCCGGCCGCCGCGGGTACACCTCGTCCACAGGACATCGCTGACGCGCGACAGAACGCCTCGCCGTCGGCGGAGTCACCGAAGGCCGCAGGCCCGCAGGCGCCGTCAGCCGCGGATCAACTCTCGAGTGGAGCGCCGGGACGCACGGAAGTCTACGGAACCGGGCCCGTGCGCCTCGGGACGCCCTGGCTGTGGCTCGGCCTCGCGCTCCTCAGCGCGGCTCTTGCGCTCATCGCGCACCGGAGGCTGCGAGCCACCTAGCGCCCATACTCGACGCATGGCCGAGCGCCTTCTGCTCATCGATTCGAACAGCCTTATCTACCGCGGCTACTTCGCGATCCCGCCCCTCACGACGACGAAGGGCGAGCTCGTGAACGCCGCATTCGGCTTCGCTTCGATCCTGCTGAAGTCCATCCAGGAGACGGACCCGCGCCACATCGCCGCGTGCTTCGACCTTCCGGTACCCACCTTTCGGAAGGAGAAGGACCCCACCTACAAGGCAACGCGGAAGCCCATGCCCGATGAGCTCCGGCCGCAGTTCGAGCGCTGCAAGGAGTTCCTTGAGCGCTTCGGCGTGCCCATGTATTCGATGCCCGGCTTCGAGGCCGACGACGTCATCGGGACGCTCGCGAAGCAGGCCGAGGCCGCTGGCCTCGAAACGGTGATCCTCTCCGGTGACCTCGACACCCTGCAGCTCGTCACGCCCGCAGTGAAGCTCATGACCACACGCCAGGGCTTCCAGAACACGGTCATCTATGACGAAGAGAAAATAATGGAGCGCTTCGGCCTGCGGCCGTCGCAGATGGTCGATTACAAGTCGCTGAAGGGCGACCCGTCGGACAACATCAAGGGTGTCCCAGGCGTCGGCGAAAAGACCGCCGCGAAGCTCATCGCGGAGAACGGCGATGTCGAGGGCGTGTACGCGGACCTCACGCGCTTCACGCCGAAGCTCCGCGAGGGGCTCGCGGCGAACCACGAGCAGGTGCTCCACAGCCGCGAGATGTCCCGGATCGTGACCGACGTTCCCGTCGTGCTGGAGCCCGAGCGCACGCGGCGCGGTGCGTACGATCGCCAGGGCGTCGTGGACCTCTTCCGCGACCTCGAGTTCCGAAGCCTCATCCAGCGGCTCCCACCGGCCGACGGCAACACCATCTCATCGCAGGGGGAGGGCTTCGCGCCGGGGGAGCCCCTACCCCCGCCCCTGCAACCACCCCAGGCAACGGGCGGACAGCTCTCGCTGGGCCTCGACCCGGCGTCGCCACCGCCCGAGAGCGAGATCCTGACGCATCTCCTCGTCGACGCGGACCTCGCCGCGACGATCGCGGCCCTCCGCCGTCGGGGCTCGTTCGGTGTGTTCGCCGATGTCGATCAGTCGCGCCACCCGCGCCTTGTCGGCATCGGCCTGGCTGGCGACGATGGTGCGTTCTATCTCCCGGTCGGGCAGTCGGTGCCGCCGCCACTGGCCGAGCTCCTGCGCGATCCGGCCGTGCCCAAGACGAGCCACGATGCGAAGACCGCGCGGCGCGCGCTGCGCCGGGCCGGCGCCGACCTCCTCGGCCTCGAGCTTGACACGATGCTCGCGTCCTACCTCGTGAACGCGAGCCGGCGCTCCCACGCGCTCGACGACCTCTCCGCGGAGCGGCTGCAGCTCCAGATCCCGGCGCTGCCGGTGCCCGACCGCAAAACGAAGGACCGCGTGCCGACGCTTGACGAGAGAGCGGTCCGCGCGGGCGCGGCCGCGGTGGCGACCGAACGCCTCGCGGCACTCTTCAGCGACGATCTCGAGCGCCTCGGCATGTCGGGCCTCTACCGGGATATCGAGCACCCCCTCGTCGACGTGCTCGTCGAGATGGAAGAAGCCGGCGTCGCCGTGGACATGCGCTACCTCGCCGGACTCGCGACGGAGTTCGCAAGCGAGGTCGCGCGCATCCAGCGCGAGGCGCACGAGGCGGTCGGCCACGAGTTCGCGATCGGCTCACCGAAGCAGCTGGAGGAGCTCCTCTTCACCGAGCTCAAGCTGACGCGCGGCCGCCGGAACAAGACCGGCTACTCGACGGATGCCGCTGTCCTGGAAGAGCTGCGCGGCGCGCATCCGGTCGTCGACAAGATCCTCGAATACCGCGAGGTCGAGAAGCTGCGGTCGACGTATGCGGAGGGCCTCGGCGCGCTCATCGATCCCGAGACCGGCCGCGTGCACACGACGTTCGAGCAGGCCGTCGCATCGACCGGGCGGCTCTCGAGCCGCGCGCCGAACCTCCAGAACATCCCGATCCG